>NZ_JBFUFQ010000112.1:0-18121 GCF_056403355.1 Rhizobacter sp. P2_H3
AGTCGCCCCCAGCGCATTCCGCCACCCGCCGCGCCGCACCGAAAGACCCCCATGAGACAGACACTCGACTTCTTCCTGTACGACTGGCTCCAGGTCGACACCCTGCGCCACCGCAGTCGCTTCGCCGACCATTCGCGCGACACCTTCGACGCCGTACTCGATACCTGCGAACGCATCGCGCGCGAGAAGTTCGCGCCGTTCAACCGGATCACGGATACCGAAGAGCCTCGCTTCGACGGCGAACGCGTGATCCAGCCGCAAGCCACGCATGAGGCCTCGCGCGCCTACGTGGAGTCCGGCATGCTCGCCGCCGCGCAGGACTACGAGATCGGCGGCATGCAACTGCCCTGCGTCATCGAGATGGCCGCCAACGGCTTCTTCGCGAAAGGCGGCATCGGCATGGGCGGCGGGGGCATGCTCACCAGCGGCAATGCCAACCTGCTGATGGCGCATGGCACCGCGCTGCAAAAGGACGTGTTCGCGAAGAACGAGTTCTCGGGGCGCTTTTTCGGCACCATGTGCCTCAGCGAGCCGCAGGCCGGGTCCAGCCTGTCCGACATCGTCACCCGCGCCACGCCCGATGGCCCCGAGGCGGCAAGCGATCCACTCGGTCCCCGCTATCGCCTGCGCGGCAACAAGATGTGGATCTCGAACGGYGAGCATGAGCTGGCCGAGAACATCGTCCACCTCGTGCTCGCGAAGATCCCCGGCCCCGACGGCGCACTCGTTCCCGGCACGCGCGGCATCTCGCTGTTCGTCGTGCCGAAGAAGCTCGTCGACGCCGAGGGGCAACTCACCGGCGAGCGCAATGACGTGGCACTCGCCGGGCTCAACCACAAGCTCGGCTACCGCGGGATTCCGAACACGCTGCTGAACTTCGGCGAAGGAAAGTTTCCGGTCCGCGGGTCTGCCGGTGCCATCGGCTACCTCGTCGGCCAGCCCGGCGAGGGCCTGCGCTGCATGTTCCACATGATGAACGAGGCGCGCATCGGCGTCGGGCTCGGCGCCACGATGCTCGGCCAAGCCGGCTACGAAGCGAGCCTCGACTATGCGCGCGGCCGCCCGCAAGGCCGCCCCATCGGCCCCGGCGGCAAGGACGCGACGCGGCCACAGGTGCCGATCATCCAGCACGCCGACGTCAAACGCATGCTGCTCGCGCAGAAGAGCTACTGCGAAGGCGCGCTCGCGCTCGAGCTCTACTGCGCCCGCCTCGTCGACGAACTGCACACCGCGCCGCCCGAGATCGCCGCCGAAGCAGGGCTGCTGCTGGAGATGCTCACCCCCATCGCGAAGAGCTGGCCCAGCGAATGGTGCCTGGAAGCCAACAGCCTCGCGATCCAGGTGCTCGGCGGCTACGGCTACACCCGCGACTACCCGGTCGAACAGTACTGGCGCGACAACCGCCTCAACATGATCCACGAGGGCACCCACGGCATCCAGGCGCTCGACCTGCTCGGGCGCAAGGTCGTGATGGATGGCGGCAAGGGCCTGATGCTGCTCGCCAACAAGCTCAACGCGACGATCCAGCGCGCGCTGATGCTGCCCACGCTCGCCGAGCACGCCAACGCACTGGCCGGCGCGCTGAAGGCGCTGGGCAACGCCACCAAGGCTGCCTGGGCCAGCGGCGTGCCCGAGGAGGCGCTCGCCAATGCCACGCCCTACCTGCAGGCCTTCGGGCACACGGTGCTGGCCTGGGTCTGGCTGGATGTCTCGATCTGCGCACAGGAGCACCTGGAACAAGCCACCGCGGCCGGGCAGGGCGACACCGCGCTGCTGCACGGCAAGCTCGCCGCCGCCCGCTTCTTCTTCCGCTACGAACTGCCCAAAGTCCCCGCCTGGTTGAAGGTGGTCGAGACGCGGGACGATACTTGCCGTTCCATGAACGACGCCTGGTTCTGACACCGGGCCGGATTGCAATGAAGACTTCAACGGTCGAAACCCTCGTCTGGGTGCTGATCTACGGCGGGCTGCTGGGCGTGGGCCTCGGGCTCGCCGTGCAGCGCTACCAGGAGCCGCTGGGCTGGGGCATCGCGGTGACCGGCGCGGTCGTCGCGGCCGTCGGCGTCGTGCTCATCTACGTGCGCTCGCGCATGAAAAGCCCCACCTGAACCCCTTGAACCGCATTCCCATGGCATTCCACCTGTCCCTCTCGACGCTCGTGCTGGTGGCCGGCACGGCCCTGGCCGCCGAGCCGGCCACGCCGTCGTACGTCTTCCCCGAGTTCCGCACCGGCGCGCAGGCCGACGCCGCGTGCAAGACCCTGATCGCCAGCGCCCGTGCCGACGAGAAGCGGCTGCAGGCGCTGCCGCCGGACCGGGCCGGCACGCTGCTCGCCGAGCTCGACGGCATGAACCGGGCCTATGAAGACACCGTCGGCCCGCTGTCGCTGCTGAACGCGGTGCACCCCGACAAGGCGGTGCGCGACGCGGCCGATGCCTGCGACCTCGGCTACCAGACTTTCCGCAACGGCTTCCTGCAGAACCCGAAGCTCTACGCGCTGCTGAAGCAGGTGAAGCCCGCCGACGACATCGACGCCCGCCTGCTGCGCGACACGCTCGATGCGTTCGAGGACGCCGGCGTCGCGCTGACGCCCGCCCGCCAGGCGCGCGCGAAGAAGGTCAGCACCGAGATCACCCGGCTCGGCCAGCTGTTCGACCGCCGCATCCGCGACGACAAGACGCGCGTCGCGTTCGCGCCCGACGAACTCGACGGCGTGCCGGCCGAGGCGCTGAAAGACCGCCAGCGCGATGCCAAGGGCCGCTACGTGTTCGGCCTCGACTACCCGAGCTACGACGCGATCATCGAGAACGCGACCCTGGGCGCCACCCGCGAGCGCATGTGGCGTGCCTTCCAGGGCCTGGGCGGCGCGGCCAACCTGAAGACGCTGCAGCAGCTCGGCCAGCTGCGCCGCGAGTATGCGCAGCTGTTCGGCCTGGCGTCGTACGCCGATTTCTCGATGCGCCGCCGCATGGCCGGCAACGCCGCCGCGGTGCAGGCCTTCCTCGGCACCGTGAAGGACGCCGTCGCGCAGCGCGAGGTGGCCGACCTCGGCCTGCTGCGCGAAGCGAAGGCGCGCGACCTGAAGCAGTCGGTCGAGGCGACCACCGTGAACCGCTGGGATGTCACCTACTACACGTTCCGCGAGCGCCGCAACCGCTTCCAGCTCGACGCCGAGGAGTTCCGCAGCTACTTCCCGCCGCAGGCCAGCCTCGACTTCGTGTTCCGCGTCGCCGGCCAGCTGTTCGGCGTGCAGTTCGAGGCGCTGAAGCAGCCGCTGTGGCACGCGGACGCGCAGTCGTTCGAGGTGCGCGATGTCGCGAGCAGGAAGGTGCTGGGCACGCTGTTCGTCGACCTGTACCCGCGCGAGGGCAAGTACAACCACGCGGCGGTGTGGAGCTTCCGCAACCCGTCGACGCTCGCGGGCCGCACGCCGGCGGCGGGTCTGGTCGTCAACTTCAACCGCAAGGGCCTGAACATCGACGAGCTGGAGACGCTGCTGCACGAGTTCGGCCACGCGATGCACGGCCTGCTGTCGAACACCCGCTACGCCACGCAGGGCGGCACCAACGTGCAGCTCGATTTCGTCGAGGCGCCGTCGCAGATGCTCGAGGACTGGGTCTATGACGCGCGCGTGCTGGCGCTGTTCAAGGAGGTCTGCCCGACCTGCAAGCCGGCGCCGGACGACCTGGTGGCGCGGGCCTCGAAGGCGCGCGATTTCGCGAAGGGCATCGCGGTGGCGCGCCAGCACCTGTATGCGAGCTACGACCTCGCGCTGTACGCGAAGGACGCGCCCGAGCCGATGGCCACCTGGCAGCGCATGGAAGGCGCGACGCCGCTCGGCCATGTGAAGGGCAGCATGTTCCCCGCCGGCTTCTCGCACATCGCGACCGGCTATGCCTCGGGCTACTACGGCTACCTGTGGAGCCTGGTGCTGGCCGAGGACCTGCGCACCGCGTTCGCCGCCGACAAGCTGAGCAGCGAGGTCGGCATGCGCTACCGCGAGCAGGTGCTGTCGCAGGGCGGCCAGGTGGCGCCGGCGCAGCTGATGCGCAACTTCCTGGGCCGCGAGACGAACAGCGATGCGTTCTTCAAATCCCTCAACAGGCACAACGACTAGGAGATCGAATCCATGAGCACACCTGTCCAGACCCTCCTGAGCCTCGAAGGCAAGACCGCGCTGGTGACGGGCGGTTCGCGCGGGCTCGGGCTGCAGATCGCCGAATCGCTGGGCGAGGCAGGCGCGAAGATCCTGCTGACCTCGCGCAAGGCGGCTGACCTGGAAGAGGCCGCTGCCCACCTGCAGGCGCGCGGCATCGACACCCGATGGGTGGCGGCCGACGCGAGCCAGCCGGACGAGATCCAGCGCGTGGCCAGCGAGGCGATGCAGCGGCTCGGCAAGGTCGACATCCTCGTCAACAACGCCGGTGCCACCTGGGGCGCGCCGGCCGAGGAGTACCCGCTGGAGGCCTGGGACAAGGTGATGAACCTGAACATCCGCAGCATCTTCCTGATGAGCCAGGCGATCGGGCGGCTCAGCATGATCCCGCGCCTGTCGGGCCGCATCATCAACGTCGCGTCGATCGCCGGGCTGTCGGGCTCGCCGTCGACGATGAAGTACATCGCCTACGGCACCAGCAAGGGCGCGGTCGTCAACTTCACGCGCACGCTGGCGGCGGAGTGGGGCCGCTACGGCATCACGGTGAATGCGCTGGCGCCGGGCATGTTCCCGAGCAAGATGACGGCCGGCACGATCGCCAAGGTGGGCGTCGAGGCGCTGGCGACCGGCGCGCCGCTCGGCCGCATCGGCGACGACGACGACCTGAAGGGCGCGGCACTGTTGTTCGCGTCGGCGGCCGGCAAGCACATCACCGGGCAGATCCTCGCGGTCGACGGCGGCGTGAGTGCCGTGCATGGACACTGAGAGCAGGGGACATTGACCACGATGGAATTTCCGGTCCACATCCCCTTCGTCGAGCAACTCGGCTTCGAGCTGCTGAGGTTCGAGAACGGCGAGGCCGAGATCGGCCTGACGCTGCGCGACGAGCTGTGCAATTCATGGAGCGTCGCGCATGGCGGCGTCACGATGACCTTGCTCGATGTCGCGATGGCGCATGCCGCGCGCAGCAGCTCGATCAAACCGGGCGGGCAGCCGGGCGGCACCGGCGTCGTGACGATCGAGATGAAGACCAGCTTCATGCGCCCCGGCCTCGGCCGCATCGTCGGGCACGGCAAGCTGCTGCACGCGACCGCATCGCTCGCGTTCTGCGAGGGCAGGGTGGTCGATGCGAACGGCGAGCTGCTCGCCAGCGCGAGCGGCACCTTCAAGTACCTGCAAGGGCTTCCGGCGGGGGGACGCAAGATCCACCGCTCGAACGCCTCCGATTGATCCGAAGACACCACAGACAGGAGACATGCCATGACCACCAACCAGCAGATCGTCCTCGCGTCGCGCCCCGACAAGGAGGCTGTCGCAGGCAACTTCCGGCTCGAATCGAAGCCGTTGCCGGCACTGGCCGACAACCAGGTGCTGGTGCGCCACCACTACCTGTCGCTCGACCCGTACATGCGCGGGCGCATGAACGCCGGCAAGAGCTACGCGCAGCCGCAGCCGCTGGACCAGGTGATGATCGGCGGCACCGCCGGCGAGGTGGTCGAGTCGCGCCACCCCGGCTTCAAGGCCGGCGACAAGGTCGTGGGCATGGGCGGCTGGCAGCAGTACGGCGTGGTCGATGCGAGCCAGCCCGGCATGCTGCGCAAGGTCGACACCACGCACATCCCGCTGTCGGCGTATCTCGGCGCGGTCGGCATGCCGGGCGTCACCGCGTGGTATGGGCTGGTGAAGATCTGCACGCCGAAGGCCGGCGAGACCGTCGTCGTCAGCGCGGCCAGCGGTGCCGTCGGCGGCGCGGTGGGGCAGCTGGCCAAGGTGCGCGGTTGCCGCGCGGTCGGCATCGCCGGCGGGCCCGACAAGTGCCGCTACGTGGTCGACGAGCTGGGTTTCGATGCCTGCGTCGACTACAAGGCGCACCGCGACCCGAAGGCGCTGTACGCCGCGCTGAAGGAGGCCACGCCGGACGGCGTCGACGGCTACTTCGAGAACGTCGGCGGGCTGATGCTCGACACCGTGCTCGCGCGCATGAATGCGTTCGGCCGCGTTGCGCTGTGCGGGATGATCTCCGGCTACGACGGGCAGCCGATCCCGCTCACCTACCCGCAGCTGATCCTGCAGTCGCGGCTGAAGCTCGAGGGCTTCATCGTCAGCGAGCACATGGGCGTGTGGCCCGAGGCGCTGAAGGAACTGGGCACGCTGGTGGCGACCGGCAAGCTGAAGTACCGCGAGACGGTGGCGCAGGGGATCGAGTCGGCGCCGGAGGCGTTCCTCGGGCTGCTGAAGGGCGCCAATTTCGGGAAGCAGCTCGTCAAGCTGGTCTGAACCCGGGACACCGTCGGAGGTCGAACTTCGATGAACACCTCAAGCACTCCCGTCGCGGGGGAGGAATTCCGCGAAGACCTGCGGCCGATCGAGCCGCCGCGCACCGCCGCGGCGCGCGTGGCCGGCTCGGGCAATGCGGCGGCACGCCGCATCCTGAACGCCGGCGAGATCGCGTCGCTGACGCAGTTGAACGACTGGCGCTCGCTGGGCGCGGTGGGGGTCACGTTCGGCAGCATTGCGCTGGCGGTGGCTGCGGCCTTGCTCACCTGGGGCATGCCGTGGGGCTGGGCGATCGCGATCCTCGCGGTGGGGGTGATCGGCGTGCACCAGCACGGCCTGTTCATCCTGGCGCACGAATCGGCGCACTACCGGCTGTTCAGCCACCGCGGCGTCAACGATGCGGTGGGCCGGCTGATCGGCATGGCCGGCGGCATCTCGATGTGCACCTACCGCGTGATCCACCGGCTGCACCACAACAACCTCTACACGGCGGAAGACCCCGACACGGCCATCCACGGCGGTTATCCGCGTGGCGTGGGGTACCTGTGGAAGAAGCTGGGCCAGGACCTGGTCGGCTGGAATGCGTGGAAGACCTTCGCGTACTTCTTCGGCGCGCCGGCACTCAATGACGTGACGCAGAAGGCGGCCCGGCCGCTGGACGACACCTCGCCGCAGCTGCGTGCCAGCGCGCGGCGCGACCGCTGGGCGGTGGTGGCGTTTCAGGTGGCGGCGCCGCTGCTCTGCTGGGCCTTCGGCGGCGGCCGCGGCCTGCTGCAATACGCCATCCTGTGGATGCTGCCGCTGCTGACGGTGCTGCAACCGATCCTGCGGCTGCGCGCGATCATGGAGCACGGCGGCGTGACCGACCTGTCGTCGCCGCTGACGGCGGCGCGCAGCAACCGCACGAGCGGCAGTGTCGCCAACGTGATGGGCCGGGCGCTGCTGTTCCCGCACCATGTGAACTACCACCTGGAGCATCACCTGTACCCCGCCGTGCCGCACTACCACCTGCCTCGCCTGCATCGCCTGCTGGTGGAGAAGGGTGCCTTGCACCAGGCCGAGGTTCGCGATGTGCGCGGTACCTGGCGGATCATCTTTGCGCCGCGGGCGCCGAAGGGGTGAGACGATGACCGACCTGATCCTGCATCACTACGACGGCTCGCCGTTCTCCGAGAAGATCCGCCTGATCCTCGGCTTCAAGGGGCTGGCGTGGAAATCGGTCAAGGTGCCGGTGATGCTGCCCAAGCCCGACGTCGTTGCGTTGACCGGTGGCTACCGCCGCACGCCGTTCCTGCAGATCGGGGCCGACATCTGGTGCGACACCGCACTGATGGCCCGCGTGATCGACACGCTGGCGCCCAAGCCGGCGCTCTATCCGCATGCCGCCGGCGAACTGCAGCACCTCGTCGCGCAGTGGGCCGATTCGACGCTGTTCTGGACGGCGATCCCGTACACGATGCAGCCGGCCGGCGTGGCCCACATCTTCGAAGGGGCGCCACCCGAGTTCCTGAAGGCCTTCGGTGCGGATCGCGCCGCGATGACCGCCGGCATGCGCCGCGTGACCACCGCCGATGCCGCCGTGCAACTGCAGAGCTACTTCAGTTGGCTCGAATCGCAGGTGGCCGATGGCCGGCCGTTCTTGATGGGCGCGCAGCCCTGCATCGCGGATTTCTCGGTCGCGCAATCGCTGTGGTACGTGCGCCGCGCGCCGCCCGTCGCGACCATCCTCGCGCCGTTCCAGAAGCTGATCGGCTGGTACGAGCGGGTCGCGGCGTTCGGGCACGGCACGGTCGAGAAGATGACGAGTGCCGACGCGCTCGACATCGCCGCGCGCACCACCGGGCACGTGCCGACGAAGGTGGAGCCCGGCCTCGGCTTCGACGCCGGTACGGCCGTCACCGTGATGCCCACCGATTACGCGCCCGATCCGGTGGCCGGCGCGCTGGTCGGGCTCACGGCGCACGAGGTCGTCATCGAGCGGCGCGACGAGCGCGGCGGGCTGCTGCACGTGCATTTCCCACGCATCGGCTACCAGGTCAAGAAGGTTTCAACGGAGACGACATGAAGAACTTCAAGGGTGGCACCGCCGTCATCACCGGCGCGGGTTCGGGGTTCGGGCTCGAGGCTTCGCGCATCGCCGCGCGATTGGGCATGAACGTCGTGATGGCCGACGTGCAGCAGGACGCGCTCGATGCCGCGGCGGCCGAGATCCGCAGCCTCGGCGCGCAGGTGCTCGCGCAGCGGATCGATGTCGCGAAGGCGGCCGAGGTCGAGGCGCTGGGCGCGGCCACCTTCGAGCGCTTCGGCGCGCCGAACTTCGTCTTCAACAACGCCGGCGTCGGGGCCGGCGGGCTGATCTGGGAACACACGCTGAAGGACTGGGAGTGGGTCGTCGGCGTCAACCTGATGGGCGTCGCGCACGGCGTGCGGGTCTTCACGCCGATGATGCTGGAGGCTGCAGGGAAAGATCCCGCGTGGCGCGGCCACATCGTCAACACCGCGTCGATGGCCGGCATGGTGTGCGCACCCAACATGGGCGTCTACAACGTGACCAAGCATGCGGTCGTTGCGCTCAGCGAGACGCTCTACCAGGACCTGCGCCTCGTCACCGACCAGGTGAGCGCCTCGGTGCTGTGCCCGTTCTTCGTGCCCACCGGCATCCACCAGAGCCATCGCAACCGGCCGGCCGACCTGCGCGACGGCGCCGTGAAGCCCACGAAGAGCCAGCTGATCGCGCAGRCGATGAGCAACAAGGCGGTGACCAGCGGCAAGCTCAGCGCCGCCGACGTGGCGCAGATGGTGTTCGATGCGATTGCCARTGACCGCTTCTACATCTTCAGCCACCCGAAGAGCCTCGCCAGCGTGCAGACGCGGCTCGAGGACATCATGACGCCGCGCAACCCGACCGATCCGTTCGCGCAGAAGCCGGAGCTGGGTGAGGAACTGAAGGCGGCACTGCGTACGGCATAACTCGTCATACAACTGATCCATCGCGATCCCCGATACCCAGGGCTAACCCGCATGGCAGCGGGCACATCGGTCTCCTCATAATGCGGCCCGTTTCGCAGTTGTACGATGACGTACGACATCCGATCCGGCCTCATGACCCCCTGAAGGAGACGACGATGATGAAGATCAAGACCATGCTTGGCGTGCTGGCCGGCAGCCTGGCGCTGTGCGCCTGTTCGGTGATGCCCGCCGGCAGCGGTGGCGCGAACGATTCAGCCGTGGCCGCGGCCGAGAAGCTGCGCGTCGCGATGGTCGACCCCGACCAGGCGGTGCTGAGCGTGCTGGTGGYCGATGAGCTGAGCTACGGCCACTCGGGTGGCAGGATCGACACGAAGGCGAGCTTCATCGGCGACCTGGTGGCCGGTAACTCCGATTTCGTCAGCATCGACATCAGCGACCAGACGGTCAAGGTGGTGCAGGACGTCACGATCATCCGCCACACGCTGGTCGCCAAGACCAACGACCGCGGCGTGGCCGGCAACGTCAAGCTGCACGTGCTGCAGGTGTGGCAACGCCAGGGCGGCGCATGGAAGCTGCTGGCTCGCCAGGCGGTGCGGCCGCCGGCGTGATGCGAGGGGTTGGCCTGCGGCGTGTGTCATGCCGCAGGTCGGCCCTTTGGCAGATCAAGGCTCGAACGCCTCGATCTGCATCTCAGGCACTGCATGGAAGTGCTTGCGATTGCCGGTCAGCAGCACGGCCTGATGTTCGACCGCGGTCGCCGCGATGAGCGCATCAGCCAGCCGCAGACCATGCGACAACGCCATCGCTTCGACAAGTTCTGTCGCGCGCTGCGAGATGGCCGGTGTCAGCGGGACGATTTCCGTGCGTCTCGCGGCCAGGCTTTTCTTCAGCTGCAGCAGCTCTCGCTTGTTTCGGCAACCCTGGGCGAGCTCGATGTACGTCACCACCGACATGCGCCATGGGCGAATATGGCCCAGACGCCGGGCCGCGCCGACATGACCACGCGTGTGCCACACCAGCACATCTGAATCGATCAGCATCGGCAACCTCAGTCGTTGCGTGGCGTGCCGTCCGCGTTGAAACGCGAGGCACGAATCGATCGGATGTAGCCCTCGACATCTTTCATGTCTTCGCGATCACGCCACATGCCGAACAGCGGGTCGTCGGTGGGCGTGTCCGAAGTGTCTGTCTGCTGCGATATGTCGGCTTCAGCCTCAATGTGCACGGTGACCAACCCGCTTCCAGTTGGCGTCAATTGAGCACGCCACTGCGCCGGGAGTTCGGCAACGGGAACATGTTTGATGACGACGGGATTCATGGAGGTCCTCGCATCGAGTTGCATTCGCGGCGCACCGCGGCGCTCTGACTGGCACTCGACCTTACCACCGGTGTGGGACGGGTTGAGGGTTGCCACGGATGGATTGATCTGGGCGTTCGAGAAGTTGGTGTTGTCGCGCATGAGCTTGAGGGGAAGTGTTCTCCGAGTCTCGATGTCGAAAGTCGAGGCTTGAAGGAGAAGCCCCTTACGCCGACGCGCCTTCGCGCATCGATCAGGGTCGCGCCTCGACCCCAGGGCCCATCCGTTGATCGACCCATTTCAGGCCGGCCTGCCGCGCGTGCAGGGCGGCCTGTTCCGCTTCCGGGAACACCGTCGAGCCCACGTCGACGCTGAACTGGTCGCGGTGCGCGCCGAAGCTGTGGACCACCTGCAGCCGCGCGTTGAAGCCGCCACCGGCGGAGGGGCGCGGCGTGAAGTCGAGGTCGTGGCCGCGGTAGGTTTCGTGGAAGGCTTCAGGCATCGGCGGCCCCGCCTTCCCGCGCCGACAACTCCTTCGCGACCCGCCGCTCCGACAGCATCTTCGTGCCGCCGAGCCAGAACTCGTGGGCCGCGCCGCGCGCGTCGTGCTGCAGGCGCACCGTCTCGCCATGGTTGCCGAAGGCACCGGCCAGCGTGATGCGGCCGCGGTTGCGGCTGTCGGGCACGAACTCGGTGGCGTCGAGCATCGGATTGGCGAGGGCCGGGTTCGCGACCAGCACCTTGCCGTCCATCGGCAGCAGGTCGCTCGCCCCCCACAGCGTCCACCAGCGACCCGACCAGGCGGCTGCGCGCTTCGACGGCGCACCGTGCACCGCATGCGCACGCAGCACCTGCAGCGCGCCATCGACCCACAGGTTCGACATGCCGTCGGCCGCGTTGGTCAGCACCGTGACCGTGAGGCCCTGCGCCGGCACGCAGGCGGTGCGCGTCAGCGTGCCCTGGAAGCCGCCGGTGTGGCCGAACCATTCCCAGTCCGCCACCGAACCGCACATCGTGCCCAGGCCGTAGCTGCGGTTGAGGCTGGAATACGGGTCGGGCCACTGCCGGTGCCACATCAGGCGGCGGCTCGCCTTGCCGATCACGCCGCGCTTCGCCTGCGGCGACAGGCTGCCGAAGAAGCGCGCCAGGTCGCCCGCGGTGCTGACGAAGCCGGTGGCCGAGGCCAGTGCGTTCGTCGGGTTGTCGCCGGTGATCACCACGCGGCGGCCCAGCGGCCACTTCGCGCTGTGGCCGTTGGCGAAGGGCAGGGCATCGTCGATCGGTGCATCGGGCGAGGTGGCTGCAAGGCCGGCCGGTGCGATGACCTCGCGCCGCATCCAGTCGACATAAGGTTCGCCGGTGACGGCTTCGATCGCGAGGCCCAGCAGCCCATAGCCGTGGTTCGAATACTTCAACCGGGTGCTGGCATCGATCACCAGCCCGCCGGCCAGGTCGGCGCGCAGCGCGGCCTCGTCGAGAAAGGTGCGCCTGTCCTGCCATTGACCGGCGTCGGTGCCGTCGCGCACCAGGCCTGCGGTGTGCGACAGCAGCTGTGCCAGCGTGGTGGCGGCCACGTCGCGGTGCAGGCCGCCCACGTGCCGGCCGATGCGGTCGTCGAGCTGCAGGCGCCCGGCCTCGCGCAGCTTCATGATCGCGACCGTGGTGAAGGTCTTCGAGTGCGAGGCCACGCGGAAGCGGTGCTGCGGCGTGAGCGCCGTGCCCTGCGCGAGGTTCGCGTACCCGAAGGCGTGTTCGAGCACCAGCTTGCCGTCGTGCGCCACCGCGATCGCACAGCCCGGCTGCTCGCTGACGCGCATCTGGTGTTCCAGCCAGCGAGGCAGGTAGTCCAGCGCTGCACCCAACCATCGTTTCATCGGATTCCCTTGTTCATGAGGCACACCCCGCATCCTTCAGCATCTTCAAGGTCGCCGCATCCGGCACCCCCGCCGCATCGATCCGCGGCACCCACACCGCGGGCGCCGACAACTGCTGCGCATCCATCGGCTCGATCGCGATCTGCTCCGGCTTGATCGCGAGACCCAGCGGCTGCGCCAGCGAGATCAGCAGCGACTTCAGCTCCTTGTCGGCCGCGTCCTTCATCTGCGCATGCGTGGCCGGCGTGCGCAGCCGGTCGTGGGCCTGGCTCAGCGCGAGCGCGGTGGCGTAGACCAGCACCTCGTTCTGCCGCGCGTACTCGTCGACGAACACGCCTTTCTCGACCGTCTCGAAGCGGAAGCTCTGCGTCGCCACCGACGGGCAGCCCACCAGCTGCACCGGCGGCGCCTTGAACAGCAGGCCGCCGTCCGGCGTCTTCGCGAGCGACCAGGTGCCGCGCTTCGCGAGGTCGTAGCCGTACGCGTAGTGCGTCTCGTAGCTCAGCGTGCCGGTCGAGTCCTTGTTGATGTTGTTGAAGCTCAGGAAGCGCAGCAGCTCGGCCAGGCGCGGCCAGCCGGTCTTCAGCGTCCAGTTGACGCGCTGCTGGCTGCTGGCTTCCACCAGGATCAGCTTCTGCGCCGGCACGATCAACTCCGACAGCACCTGCGCCCGGTCGATCTCGGCGCACACCGGGCACTGGTGCCGCCCCTGGTGATACGCGGCCCAGGCCACGAGCAGGAAGCTCAGGCCGCCCAGCAACGCCCACTTGATGCCTTGCATCCGCTCTCCCGTCATGCGCAACGGATGCAGTATGCCCGCGTGGGGCTGCGGCCTCAGTGCTTCAGAAGAAGAAGCAGTAGGTCGTGGTGGACGGGCAGAAGACCTCGTCGACGTAGGTGCGCCGGTCCAGCAACTGGAAGCGGAACTCGTCGATCGTGAACGACAGGATCAGGTCGCTCGAGTAGGCGAGGTGGGCGTAGCCCTTGGGCCCGGTGATGTAGTGCTTGGGGTCGCCGATCGTCACGCTGAAGCTGGTCTTGTTGAACAGGTTGGCGAGCCGGCCGCGCACCTGTGCGCCGTAGTCGATGCCGTTGAACAGCAGCGCGCCGTCCGGGATCGAATCGATGCCGGCGAAGTGGATCGGCTGCAGCGAGCCGATGCTGTTCAGCGAGTTGTAGGCCTCCTGGGTCTTCTGGGCGAGCACCTGGTCCGCGAGCCGGGTGATCAGCGTGTCGACGACGATGTTGACGATCGGCACCCAGTCCACGTTGGTCGAGCACGAGTAGCTGCTCGACAGCGTGAAGTTCTGGACGCCGGTGACGGTGAACGTGCCCGCCACCGGATCCACCGTGCCGGTGACTGTCGTCCCCGGGTTGTTGCGCACCTGGATCGAGCAGGTCGCCGTGATGCCGAACTTCGATTGCTTGACCGTCAGCCCCGCATTCAGCTGCAGGCCCGAGAACGAGGCCACGCCGTTGTTGAGCGCGAACGTCACGGGCCCGCTGACGCTGGCACTGCCGCTGCCCGCCTGGTAGCCATCGACGGTCTGCAGCATCGCGACAACCGGCGGCGCGATCGCCGCCTTCAACGTGCTCATGAACTTCTGCTGCGCGCGGATGACGCCGCCATAGACGTTGGGGCTGGTCGACGTCTGCTGATACTCCGCATAGCCGACATTCGGTATGCCGAGCGAGCCCTGGTACACCACCGTCTCGGCGGTTGCGAAGCCGGATGCCAGCGCAAGCGCGGCGGCAAGACATAGTTTTCGAATCATTGGAATCCTCCTTGTCGTCCGGATCGGACACGCGGATGCTTCCAGATCGGCGTGCCGGATTCATGCTCTGCGTTGAGGTTGGTGATTCGCGTGGCCTGTGGCAAGCTCCGTTGCCATCCGCTCCGCGCGCTCGATCGAGACCCCACCCATGGCCAAGATCCCACCGGGCGTCGGCCCGCGCTTCCCGCAGGTCGTCGTGCTGTTCGGCGCCACCGGCGACCTCGCACGGCGCAAGCTGCTGCCGGGGCTCTACCACCTGTCGGCAGCGGGCTTCATCCCGGGCTGCCGCATCATCGGCGTCTCGCTCGACGACATCGATGCCGACGGCTTTCGCGCCGCGGCCCGCGCCGCGCTCGGCGAGTTCGCGAGCCGCAAGGTCACCGAATCCGACTGGGCGCAGTTCTCGCAAAGCCTCGACTACGTGCCGCTCGCGGCCGGCGCGCCTGCGCTGCGCGCCGCGGTCGAGGCCGCCGAGCGCAGCCTGGGCGGCCCGGGCGACGAGATGCGCCGCCTGCACTACCTGAGCGTGCCGCCCAACGCCGCGCTGCCGGCGGTGCAGATGCTCGGCGAGGCGGGCCTGGTGGAGCGCTCGCGCATCGTGATGGAGAAGCCCTTCGGCACCGACCTCGCGAGCGCCGTCACGCTGAACGCGCGGTTGCACGAGACCTTCGCCGAGGAGCAGATCTTCCGCATCGACCACTTCCTCGGCAAGGAGCCGGCGCAGAACATCCTCGCGTTCCGCTTCGCCAACGGGCTGTTCGAGCCGATCTGGAACCGCAACTTCATCGACCACGTGCAGATCGACGTGCCCGAGACGCTCGGCCTGGGCACGCGCGCCGGCTTCTACGAGCAGACCGGCGCGTACCGCGACATGGTGGTCACGCACCTGTTCCAGATCCTCGCCTTCATGGCGATGGAGCCGCCCACTGCGCTCGAGCCGGCACCGATCAGCGAGGAGAAGAACAAGGTCTTCCGCAGCATGCTGCCGATCCAGCCGGCCGACGTGGTGCGCGGCCAGTACGCCGGCTACCGCGACGAACCCGGCGTCGACCGCGAATCCGAGGCCGAGACCTTCATCGCGCTGAAGTGCTACATCGACAACTGGCGCTGGGCCGGCGTGCCGTTCTTCCTGCGCACCGGCAAGCGCATGGCCGAGGGCCAGCGCATCATCTCGATCGCGTTCCGCGAGCCGCCGAAGAGCATGTTTCCGCCCGGCTCCGGCGTCGGTGCGCAAGGCCCCGACCACCTCACGTTCGACCTCGCCGATGCGTCGAAGATGTCGCTGTCGTTCTATGGCAAGCGCCCCGGGCCGGGCATGCGGCTGGACAAGCTGAGCCTGCAGTTCGCGATGCACGACACCGGCCTGATCGGCGAGGTGCTCGAGGCCTACGAGCGGCTGATCCTCGACGCGATGCGCGGCGACCGCACGCTGTTCACCACCGCCGAGGGCATCGAGCGGCTGTGGCAGGTGTCGACGCAGCTGCTCGAGTCGCCGCCGCCGGTGCGGCTCTACCCGCCGGGCTCGTGGGGGCCGAAGTCGATCCACCAGCTGATCGCGCCGCACGCGTGGCGGCTGCCGTTCGAGCGCGCGTGGCGCGATCCGAACAAGACCGGGAACTGATCAGGGAACGGATCAGAACGCCGACGGGTACTCGACCGCCGGGTCGAGGAAGTACTCGGCGGCCGCCGCGGGCGGCATGTGACCCCAGGCTTGCCAGAGGTCGGTTGCGAAGCCGGCGGCCATGGCCGGGCTCATCAGCCTGGAGGCCACCATCAGTTCCGCGGCGACCTGTTCGATCCAGGTCTGGCGGTCGRGGAGGGGAGAGAGCGTTTGCATGGGGTGGATTCTTCGGTGGGACGCGGCGGCTGCCAATCCGCAGGAAGCGGGCCCCCGGAAGAGGGGACTGTCGCCGGGCCCCGCGGCCGCCGCATCCATCAGTTTGTGGATGGACGGACGCGCCACAATCGGTGCATGAGCATCCCCTCTCTCCCTGCAGCCGACGCCGCGCGCCTCGCGCTGCGCTGCCTCGACCTGACCTCGCTGAAGGACGACGACACGCCGGCCTCGATCGAGGCGCTGGCCGACCAGGCCCGCACGCCGCACGGTGCGCCGGCTGCGCTGTGCGTCTATCCGGCCTTCGTGCCGGCGGCGAAGCGCCGGCTGGCCGCGCTGGGGCTGGCGGCGGTGCGGGTGGCGACGGTCGTCAACTTCCCGCGCGGCGAAGCGTCCCCCGAGGCGGTGGCGGCGCAGATCGCCGTGGCCCGCGACGCCGGCGCCGACGAGATCGACACGGTGTTCCCGTGGCGCGCACTGCAGGCGGGCGATGCCCAGGCCGGCGCGGCACTGGTCGCAGCCTGCCGCCGCGCCTGCGGGCCGCTGCCGCTGAAGGTGATCCTCGAGACCGGTGAGCTGCAGCGGCCCGAGCTGATCCGCCAGGCCAGCGAGATCGCGCTGCGCGAGGGCGCCGATTTCCTGAAGACCTCCACCGGCAAGGTGGCCGTCAACGCGACGCCGCAGGCCGTCGAGCTGATGGGCGACGTGATCCGCGCGCGCGGCACCCGCGCCGGGCTGAAGGTGGCCGGTGGCGTGTCGGCGATCGCCGACGTGCAGCGCTACCTCGCGCTCGCCGCCGAGGTGTATGGCGCCGATCGCCTCGGCCCCGACACGCTGCGCTTCGGTGCGTCGAGCCTGCTGGCGGTGCTGCTGGCGGCGATCGACGGCGGGCCGGCGCCGGTGCGCGTGAGCGGCTACTGATGGCCGGGTTGCTGCCCCAGGAAACCATCCGCCGCAAGCGCGACGGCCATGCGTTGGGCGATGCCGAGCTGCGCGCGTTCGCACAGGGCATCGCGAACGAATCCGTCAGCGAGGCGCAGATCGCCGCGTTCGCGATGGCGGTGTGCTGGCGCGGCATGGACACCGCCGAGGCGGTCTCGCTGACCCTGGCGATGCGCGACAGCGGCAGCGTGCTGCGCTGGGCCGATGAGGCGCTGCCCGGTCCGGTGCTCGACAAGCATTCCACCGGCGGCGTCGGCGACACCGTGTCGCTGATGCTCGGCCCGATGCTCGCGGCCTGTGGCGGCTTCGTGCCGATGATCTCCGGCCGCGGCCTGGGCCACACCGGCGGCACGCTCGACAAGCTGGAGGCGATCCCCGGCTACCGCGCGGGCGTGCCGGTCGAGCAGCTGCGGCGCGTCGTGCGCGAGGCCGGCGTCGCGATCGTCGGTGCCGGCGACACGCTCGCGCCGGCCGACCGCCGCTTCTACGCGGTGCGCGACGTGACGGCCACCGTCGAATCGGTGCCGCTGATCACCGCCTCGATCCTGTCGAAGAAGCTGGCCGCCGGCCTCGGCGCGCTGGTGCTCGACGTGAAGTTCGGCAACGGCGCCTTCATGCAGGACCTGGCGCGCGCACGCGAGCTGGCGCGCAGCCTGGTCGAGGTCGGCTGCGGCGCCGGGCTGCCGACGCAGGTGCTGCTGACCGACATGAACCAGGCGCTCGCGCCGGCCGCCGGCAACGCGCTGGAGGTGCAGGTGGCGCTGGACTACCTGCGCGGCACGGCGCGGCCGGCGCGGCTGCACGAGGTGGTGATGGCGCTCGGCGCGGCGGTGCTGCAGCAGGCCGGGCTGGCAGCCGATGACGCCGAGGCGCGCATGCGGCTGCTGCGCGCACTCGACAGCGGATCGGCCGCCGAACGCTTCGCGCGCATGGTGGCGGGGCTGGGCGGGCCGGCCGACGTGCTCGCGAACCCCGGGCTGCCGCAGGCCGCGGTCG
>NZ_JBFUFQ010000113.1:0-18086 GCF_056403355.1 Rhizobacter sp. P2_H3
CTGTGGCTGCTGGCCGACGAGCAGCGCCGCCGCGACCGCGCCGAGGATTCGCTGCGGCGCTTCAGCCACATGCTCGAGAGCATGGTCGACGACCGCACCGAGGAAGTCCGCTCGGCGCGCGACCGGCTGCAGTCGTTCGCGAAGCAGCTGGACGACAGCATCGAGGCCGAGCGCCGGCGCCTGGCCCGCGAGGTGCACGACCAGTTCGGGCAGATCGTCACCGGCACCAAGCTGGTGGTGCAGCAGCTCGCGCGCGACCACCCCGGGCTGCCGGGCGACCAGCTGGCCCAGCTGACCGGCATGCTCGACGAATCGATCGTCATCGCGCGGCGCATCGCGACCGAGCTGCGCCCGCCGCTGCTCGACGACCTGGGCTTCGGGGCGGCGGTGTCGCACTTCGCCGAGCGGCTGACGCAGCCGGGGCAGCTGGAGGTCACGGCCGAGATCGACGACGACGAGCAGCTGGAGAGCGACCGCGCGAACCAGTTGTTCCGCATCGTCCAGGAGGCGACGACCAATGCGCTGCGGCATGCGCAGGCGACGCGCGTCTCGATCACCGGCTGCGAGTTCCGCGGCCTGTACGTGCTGCGCATCAGCGACAACGGCATCGGCCCGCAGCCGGTGCGCGCCGACGCGAGCGGCCTGCGCAACATGCGCGAACGCGCCGCGATGGTCGGCGGCGCGTTCGAGTTCGGGCCGGGGCCGGACGGCGGGTCGGAGGTGGTCGCCCGCATCCCGCTGCAGCAACCGGCCCGCGTGGAGGAAGCATGGACGACATGAAGGTGCTGATCGTCGACGACCACCCGATCATGCGGCTGGGCGTTCGCCAGCTGATCCTCGGCGCCTGGCCGGACGCCCGGATCGAGGAGGCGACGACGCTCGCGCAGGCCTGCGAGACGTTCCTGGCCTTCTCGCCCCGCTTCATCGTGCTCGACATGGGGCTGCCCGACACCACCGGCACCGAAGGCGTCAGCCGGATGCTGCAGCTGGCCGGGCCGGTGCCGATCCTGGTGCTGAGCTTCAACGTGGAAGCCGCCTATGCCGCGCGGCTGCTGAAGATGGGCGTCGCCGGCTACCTGCCGAAGGACCGGGCCGGCGACGAGCTGGTGACCGCGCTGCGGCGCATCGGCGAGGGTCGCCGCTACGTGACCGAGGCCGCCGCCGACCACCTGGTCGACCTGCTGGGCGGGCGCTCCGCCGCCGGCGAGCCGCACGAGCAGCTCTCGGCCCAGGAGCTGCGGGTGATGCAGCTGATCGCCGCCGGCAAGGCGCCGGCCGAGATCGCGCAGCTGATGGGGCTGTCGGTGAAGACGGTGGGCACCTACCGGGCACGGATGCTGGAGAAGACCGGCTGGAAGAACAACACCGAACTGACGAAGTACTGCGTGGCCCGCGGGCTGACGGACCCGGGCTGACGTGTAGGCAATCGCCCTCCATCCGATCGCTACGGCGTCTGGTTCACACGCTTCGCGGCCCGGCTTACCCTGCCCGGATGCCGCTGAACGTCGTCATCGTCGAAGACTCGGAGCTGATCCAGAAATGGCTGGAGAGGCTGCTGCTGGCCATCCCGGGCGTCAACGTGGTGGGCATCGCCGCGGCGGAGGACGAGGCCATCGAGATGATCGAGCGCCTGCGCCCCGGCGTCGTGACGCTGGACGTGGCGCTGTCGCCCGGCAACGGATTCAACGTGCTGAAGGCGCTGCGCGAGAAGGGCAACGACTGCAAGGCGCTGGTGCTGACCAACCAGGACTTGGCCGGGCTGCGGCCGACCGCGCAGAAATACGGCGCGGACGGGCTGTACGACAAGAGCCTGGACGCGGCGACGGTGATCGAGCGCGTGCGGCAGTGGGCGAGCGGCCCCTAGGGCCTAGAAGCTCTCCTTGACCTCGACGACGAACTGCGCCTTCTTGATCGAGCGGTCGCCGTCCAGCGGGAACGCGACGTCGACGTGGATCACGTTGCCGAGCGAGGTGCGGCTGTTGCCCAGGCGCAGCCCGAAGCCCACGTCCCTCAGCAGCTTGTGCGACGCGTCCGGCACCGCGCCCTGCCCCCAGGTGCGGCCCATGTCGTAGAACACCGCGCCGCCGACGTTGAAGAGCCGGAACGGGTACCAGTTCGTGAACACGCGCTGCTCGGTCGTGAACAGCCAGCGGCCGTCGCCGCTCTGGTAGCGCAGCGGGTAGCCGCGCAGCCCGTTGTCGCCGCCGAGCAGCACCTGCTGGCCGTCGTCCAGCCGCACGCCGCGCTGCGCCGACAGGTCCATGAAGAAGCTGCGGCGCGCCGATTGCCGCAGGTAGTAGCGGCCCTCCGCCTTGAACAGCGAGTTCTGCAGCTGTCCGTCCTCGACGCGGCCGAGCGCCGAACCGGACAGCAGCAGCGTCTGCCGCGGCGTCAGCGCATGGCCCACCGTCGCGGCCAGCGAGAACACCGTGGCGCGCCGATCCGCGCCGAGGCCCGGCAGCGATTCGCCCAGCTTGCCGGTGACGTGCCAGCCGAGCGACACGTCCTCGGTCTTGCCGATCTGGTCCTGGTTGCGCACCTCGCTGAAGGCGTCCTGGATCAGCTCGAAGCCGATCCATGGGTACACCAGCGTGCGTTCGGTGCCGGGCGGCGGCGCCTCGTTCGGCGGCACGACCAGCGTCGCGCGGTGTTCGTCGTACGCCACGCCGGCGGTCCAGCGCGTCACCCAGCCGTCCTGCAGACCGGCGGACCAGCCGCCATACACCGACATCGTGCGCTCGCGCACGTCGAGCTGGCGGATCACGTCGCCGCGGTCGTAGACGGAATCGACCCGCTCCTCGTCGCGCACCTGCGAACCGGCGCCCCACGCGGTGTCGAGCGCATAGAACGGCCGCTTGACGGCCAGCGCGTGCACATGGCCGTCGCTGTTGTTGGAGTACTGGGCCTGCAGGTCCCACCAGCTGTCGAGCACGTGGTTGTCGTGGTAGCTCAGCGTCTTGCTGCTGCGGTCGACCTCCGACTTGAACGAGAAGCCGAGCTCCTTGCCGAAGCCGAGCAGGTTGGCGTCCTCCAGGCTGAAGCCGCTGCTGTTCTTGCCGCCCGAGCGGCCGAGCGACACGCCGGGGTTCAGCGTCCACACGTCCTGCGTCACCACCTCGAGGTCGACGATGCCGTCGTGCAGCGCGACCGGCCGGATGTGCGCATCGCGGAAGTACGACTCGCGGCGCAGGATACGCTCCGACTCGCGCAGCAGCCGCGGGTCGTACGGCTCGCCGGGCTTGAACAGCAGGTGCGACGCGACCACCGATTCACGCGTCAGCAGGTGCAGCTTGTTGGCCCAGCGGAACAGCAGCCTGTCTTCTTCCGGCAGGCGCGTGTCGAAGAGGTTCAGGCGCTGGAAGCGCACCTCGCCGATGCGCGCGCCGGCGGCCACCAGCGCCGCGTCGTCCGGCACCTCGGCCGGGCGGGGCTTCTCGAACTCGGGAGGCTTCGGCCGCGGGGGGCCGTCGTCCGCCTCCGGTTCGGAGGCCGCCGCGGCCGGCGGCTCGGCAGCCTGCGGCTCGGCGGCCTGCGCCGCACAGCACGCGGGCACGAGCACCGCCCCCACGCCCAAGGTCCACCTTGCCGCACACGAGCTCACGCACCACGCCATCGCTTCCCTTCGGTTGAACTGTTCGCCCCGCGTCGTCCCGACCGTCCAGGCATGTTAGCGATGACAAGGCAGTCGGCGTGCCCGGTCGATCCGACAGACACGCGATGTGGCGGCAAGGCACACGGATTGCCACCCTTCGGTACCGCACCTTTGGGTCTCCGGGCCAAAAGAGCGGGATGCGACCGGCAGGGCCGGCGCGCCACCTCTTCCAACACCTGCAAAGGAGTCACACCATGACAAAGCTCTCCACCACCCTGACCCTCGTGTCTGCAGCCGCCCTGGCAGCCGTCGTATCGCTGTCCTCGGCCCAGTCGACGACATCGGGCACCACGGCCGCCCCGGGCTCGGCAAGCGCCGACCAGAGCCAGCCGAACGGCCCGACGACGACGGAAAGCACGACGCCGACCAACCAGAACATGACGGCGCAGCCGACCACCCAGGACACGCAGGTCAGCCCGAACAACTCGAACAATGCCAACCCGCCGGCGACGCTGGAGAACCGGACGACGCTGGACAACAGCGATTCGTCCAGCACGATCGCGAGCGATCCGCTGGCACCGCGCGCCGATCGCAACTGATCGTCGCCACGTCGGCTTCGAGGGCCCGGCAGGTTCGCTCTGCCGGGCCCTCGTTTCATTTCATTCCAGGGGGTCAGCGGACGGCGGCCTGCGCCAGCTGGGTGGTTGGCGCGGCGGGCCGCGGGTCGGGCATGCCGAACACCTCGGCCAGCGTGCGGCGGTCAGGCACCAGGTACACCATCGCGCGGCCGCGGCTGAACATCGGACTGATCACGCCGTCGTAGAACGCCGGCGGCAGGTTGATGCAGCCGTAGCTGATGCGGTTGTCGTCGACGCCCGGTGACGCGAGGCGCTGCGCGCGACGCTCGCGTGGGTTGGTGGTGCGCACGCGGTGCATCGACACCGCGGCGTCGTAGTCGACCCAGACGATGTCCTCGCCGTTGGCGTTGTGGCCGGGCCGGCCGATGAAGCGGCCGGCCGGCGTGATGCGCTCGGACGGCTTGATGTCGGCGATCGGCCGCCCGCCGATGCCCGGCACCGAATCGTCGCCTCGCGCCGCGCCCAGCAGCGCCGGTGCCGAACCGAGCAGCCGGCCTGCCGCATCGAACGCGAACACGTGGGCGCGCGGCTTGTCGATCAGCACGAACGGCAGCCCGCGGTTGTCGGCGCGACTGGCGACCCAGTCGCCGAGGCGACGCACCTCGGCGGACGCCGCCTCGGCACCGAAATCCAGCGTGCGTTTCGCGTACACCGGCAGCGCGTGTCGCGCGTTGTGCGCGAGCCGCTCCGGATGAACCGGCGACGGCGGTTGCGCGATCAGGCTCAGCACGATCGTCGCCGCGCCCAACAGGCCCGCGTTCACCCACTCCAGCACCGGTGATGGCTTCATGCCGACGCGTGGCAATCCCCGTGCCCGTGGGATAGCCAGCAGCGTCGCCTGCAGGCCTGATGGCGCATCGAACTGCGTCCACTTTGTCGCGCTTTTCGACGCACGTCCCGAGACCGGTCTCCCTACGATCCACCATCTTCACGCGAGCGAGCCAGGACCCGCCCATGCGATTTGCAGGTAAAGCAGTGCGATCGGCAATTCTTGCCAGTCTGTGGGCATGGGGCACGTGGGCCTGTGCGGCAGCTTCGACATCCGACACGTCATCGGACAGTTCGCAGGCCTCGCCCGAGGCCCGGCTCGCGACGCGCTGGATCCTCGACCACCACGACAACCAGGGCAAGCCGTTCGCGGTGGTCGACAAGAAGGCAGCGCAGTTGCGCATCCACGCGGCCGACGGCCGGCTGATCGGCAGCAGCCCGGCCCTGCTGGGCCTGGCCCCCGGCGATACCGCGATCGGCGACATCGCGCACCGCGCACCGTCCAGCCTGCGCCCGTTCGAGCGCACCACGCCGGCCGGCCGCTTCGAATCGCAGCCCGGCCGCAACCTGCACGGCGAGGACATCGTCTGGCTCGACTACGCCGCCTCGCTCGCGATCCACCGGCTGCGCCCGGCGGCGCCCGCCGAGCGGCGCGCGCAACGGCTCGCGTCAGCCTCGCCGGCCGACAACCGCATCTCGCTCGGCTGCGTGGTCGTGCCGGTGGTGTTCTACGAGCAGGTCGTCGCGCCGGTGCTCGGGCAGGCGCGTGCGGTGGTCTACGTGCTGCCGGAAGACCAGCCGGTGCGCGGCTACTTCGAGGCACAGTCGCTCTGACACGATCCCGGATTGACATCCGGGCTACCGACACTCGTGGCCCGGATGTCAATCCGGGACTCCTGTCGCGCGCTCCACAGCGCCGCGCCCATCAGCAGCATCCCGGCCGACTGCAGCGCGCTCAGGCTGCGCCCGTACACCAGCCAGTCCACGCCCACCGCGGCGAACGGGTAGACGAACTGCAGCAGCGCGATGCGGGCCGTCGGCAGGCGTGCCATGCCGGCATACAGCAGCACGTAGGCCAGGCCGGTGTGGATCACGCCGAGCCCGGCCAGCCAAGCCCAGGCGGCAGGCTGCGCGGGCCAGCCCTGCGTCAGCGGCCACCAGGCCGTCAGCACGACGCCGACCGCGCACTGCCACGCCGCGAGCGCCAGCGACGACGCGCCCTGCACCCGCTTCGCGATCAGCGTGACCGCCGCGTAGCTGAGCGAGCCGCCCAGGCACATCGCGAGACCGGCCAGGTAGCGCGTCGACCACGGTTCGCCCTGCGCGTGCTCCGCCAGCCCGGTGGCCAGCGCGAGCCCGAGCAGCGCGACGCCGGCCGCGAGCCACCGGCGCGCGCCGATGCGCTCGCGCAGCCACCAGGCGCCGAAACCCATCACCCACAGCGGCTGCACGTGGAACACCACGGTCGCGACGCCGATCGACGTGCGCTCGATCGCCGCGAAGAACAGCGCCCAGTTCGCCACCATCAGCACGCCGCAGGCGAGCGCAGCCGCCAGCGCTTTCGGCGACAGCCGCAGCTCGCGCAGGCGGCCGGTGGCGGCGGCCCACGCGAGCAGCGCGAGCCCGCCGAAGGCGCAACGGAAGCACACCGCCATCAGCGGATGCTGGCCGGCCTCTTCGACGAACACGCCGAGCGTGCCGAGCAGCAGGCCGCCGGCGGTCATCAGCAAGGCGCCCTGCCCCGCCGGTGACGCAGCAGGCAGCGCGAAGGTTGCGGTACGGGTGTGCAAAGGGCTGCTCATGACGCGATCGTCGGCGCCGGACTTCATCCCGTAAAGCGCATAGTTCAGCTTGCTACCATTCGATTTCCTGCTGCTTGCACGGACCCATGCCATGACCACCCCCGACCTCCAGCTCGACTGGCTGCGTGCCTTCGTCGCCGTCGTCGATGCCGGCTCGCTGACGGCCGCCGCGCCGCAGGTGCACCGCTCGCAGTCGGCACTGAGCATGCAGATCCGCAAGCTGGAAGACGCCGTCGGCCGCCCGGTGCTGACGCGCGGCCCGCGCCACCTGGCGCTGACACCGGCCGGCCACGAGCTGCTCGGCTACGCGCGCCGCCTGCTGGAGCTGCATGCCGAGGCGCTGGGCGCGCTCGGCGGCACGCGCGTCAGCGGCCATGTGCGGCTGGGCGTGCCTGACGACTACGCGGTGGCTTACCTGGCGCCGGTGCTGCGCACCTTCGCGAGCCGCCATGGTGGCGTCGAGATCACGCTGGCCTGCGCGCAATCCACCGCGCTGATCCCGCAGGTGCAGCGCGGCGAGATCGATGTCGCGATCGTCACGCGCGACCGGCCGCAGCGCGGCACGCTGCTGTTCCGCGAGCCGATGGTGTGGGTCGGTGCGGCGCAGCACGAGGCCTGGCGGCGCGAGCCGCTGCCGCTCGCGATGTACGAGGCCGGCAGCCTGGCGCGCAAGGCGGTGCTGGCGGCGCTGGCGGGGCAGCGGCGGCAGCACCGGATCGTGACCCACAGCGAGAGCCTGGTCGGGCAGCTGGCGGCCGTCGAGGGCGGGCTGGCGGTGGCGGCGCTGACGCGCTGCAGCGTGCCGGCCGGCTTGCAGATCCTGGACGCGCGCCACCAGCTGCCGCCGCTGGCCGACATGGAGGTCGCGGTGCTGCGCAGCCCGGCCAGCGCGGGCCATGCGGCGGTCGATGCGATGCAGGCGCAAATCGTGAATACCTTGCGCCGTCCACCCTCCTGAGGGATGGACGGCCGGCGCGGACGCAGCAGAATCCCACCCCACCCAAGAACAACAGGAGGGGTGAAACGTGAAGAGATCGACTCAGGGCGTGCTGGGTGCCGCCATCGCCATCTGCGCCACCATCGCAGCGCTGGCCGCGGCACCCACCGCCTCGGCGCAATCGCTGTACCGCTGCAAGTCGGGCAATTCGACCTACGTGTCCGACCGGCCGTGCACCACCGGTGCCGCCTCGTCGTTCGGCACCATCGGCCCGCAGAGCAACAACAACACGTACCAGCAGCCGTCCTCGACGTACGTGCAGCGGCCGCCGAAGACGGCCGAGCACGTCAGCTACCTGAGTTCGGCCTGCGCCGACATCGCCGAGGCGATCCGCACCGGCCCGGCGCGCGGCGTGCGCGGCGACGTGATCAGCGGCTTGCACGAGGAGTACCGCCAGAAATGCGCCGACGACGACGCGGCGGCGCGCCAGCGGCTGGCCGAGGACAGGCGCAACGAGCGCGATGCGAAGCGCTCGGTGCAGACGGCGGCCCAGCAACAGCAGCAGCAGACGCGCATCGCGAGCGAGCAGTGCAACGAGCTGCTGCGCATCCTCGCGGCCAGGCGCCGGCAGACGGCGACGATGAACGACGGCGAGCGTGCCGACCTGCAGCGCTCGGAGACGAACTACGCGGAGCGCTGCAAGCACTGATCCGGCTCACGCCGGACCGGCCCGGACCCTCAGGCCGCCAGCGGCTGCGCGCTCGGGTCGGCAGGCGCTGCGGGCTGTGCCGAGGGCCCGGCCGCCGCCGCGCCGGTGACGGCATCGCGCTGCAGCTCGCCGCCCAGCGCCTCGATCAGCGCGGGGATCAGCTGCTTCAGCTCGCCGGTGACCAGCGCGACATCGGCGTCGAAGTGGTCTTCGTCCTTGGTGGCGGTGGACGTGCCTTCGAGCACCACGTCGAGCAGCTTGAGCTTCTTGATCGTCATCGCATCGCTCAGCACGAAGGACACGCGCGACGACCAGGTCATCGCGAGCGACGTGGGCAGCTTGCCCTGCACGATGTGCTGGCCGACCTCGTCGATGTCGAGCGTGTGGCGTGCGTACTTGACGGTGGCCTTCTCGCTGTCGGGCTGCTTCAGCTCGCATTCGCGGTCGACCGTGAAGCCGGCCGGCGCTTCCTTGCTGGTCAGCCATTCGGCCATCGCGGTGGCGGGCGAGATCGCGCTTTGCGCGAGGCTCAGCCGGATGCCGCCGCCGAGCAGCTCGACCAGCATCGTGACGACGCGGTCGGCCTTGGCCGTGCTGGCCGCGTCGATCACGACGAAGCCGGCGCGAACGTCGATCCACACCAGCGTGGCGGAGCGCTTCGGGAAGGCGCGCGGCAGCAGGTCCTGCACGATCTCTTCCTTCAGCTCCTTGGCGATCTTGCCCTTCGGGCGGCGGCCGGTCTCGGCCTCGATCCGGTCGAGCCGGGCCTCGAGTTCGGCCTTGATCACCGACGAGGGCACCGCCTTGCGCTCGACGCCCAGGCGCAGCACCAGCTGGCCGCCGACGTTCTCGATCAGCGCGCCCTCCTTGTCACCGCGCGGCTGCAGCCAGCCGGCGGATTCGGGCTGCGTGGCGCCGCAGGCGGTGAAGCGGCTGCCGGCCAGGCGTTCTTCCACCTCTTCGAGGGGCGGCGGGTTCCATTGGTCGATGCGGTAGAGGAGCGCGTTCTTGAACATGGGCACAGCGGGAGTGGGGCCCGGATTGTAGAAGGCCGCGCGGTCAGGCCGGATTCTCGAGGTAAACGACGCGAACGTCTTCTTGCAGGTGTGCGGCGCCGTACGCCTGCAGGGCCGCCTCCACGCTTTTGTAGCGCTTGTCCAGGTAGGCCTTGTTCGTTCGCCCGCCACTCGGCCTGAATCGCCATGGCTTGGCTTCGGACCCCTCCAACTTCTCGAGCAGATCCAACGGACAGGACGACCGCATCGAGGGCCCCGCTACCACCACGCGGTGGATCGAGGGGCTTGCGAGGTCGCCCGTGACGCCCTCGTCGGGCACGATCAAGCGGGAGCGCAGCACGCTGTCTCCCGGGCGCCGCGAACGTTCGAAGGCCTGTTCGATCTCCAGCAACGTTCGGGCACCTCGGACATCCTCGATGAAACGCGTATCCGCACCGGCCGGATCCTTTCGGAGCAGCCAACGCACCGCCGCCGCCGGCGCATCGCTTTCGACCCGCACCGGCAGCGGCCGGTCCCAGTCACCCCGCGCGATCCACCTCGCCAACGCGCCGGCCCGGATGATCGCGACCCGCTGGCGGCCCAGATCGCAGTAGCAATCTCCTGCCGCGTTTCGCCACCAGACGCCGCCCGGGAACTCATTGCGGATCGAAGGATGCGCGGCCAGCGCGTCAGGCGCGCGGCCAGACTCATCGCAGGCCCCGACGGCGAATCGACGCGCCCATTCCTCGCGCAGCGCGGTATGGAGCGTCGCCCGCTGGGCATCCGTCGCCACGGACTCCGGCAGCGGATGGCCAGGTGCCAGCATCTTGAGTGCGGCCGACAGTTCACGAGGCGTGCGCAGGCGGGTGGCAGCCGCCGCGTCGTCGGGATGGCTGCAGATGTGCCGGATCGCCCGCGCGCCCGGTTCCCACTGCGTCTGGGCAAACTGGCAGAACGCCTTCAGGTCGCGGTGCACCGCGCTGCCCTGCTGCCACGCGAACCCCTTGCGGTCGCCGGTTTCCTTGGCGACCGCCTTCAGCAACGACTTCGCCTGATCGATGAACAGCGCCGGCGGCACGCTGCGGAACAGGCGGGCCGCTGCAGCCCACATCTCATCGTTCGTCAAGGCTGACGATGCAGCGAGGTGGCCGTTGTGGTCCAGCCATTCGTTCATCGCATGCAGGTCGATCTGCTCTCCCTTCAGATGACGCTCGAGGAGCCTCACGAACTTGCCGGCGTCGGGGTTCGAGCTCTTGCCGAGGCGCGCGATCCAGCAGGCTGCATGGAAGCTCGGCAGCAGCGCCCCCGGTGCCAGCTTGGGCAGTGCCTCAGGCAGCCCGAAGACAGCGCCGTACTCCCGGCGGCGATCCATCAGCTCCTGCCACTCGATGTCGCGCGGATGCACGCCCCGTTTGCGCAGCTTGTCGGAGCGTGCGCGGATCATCCTCTCAATGTCGTCGAACAGCGCCTCGTCGATATTGGCAACAGCCACCACCGCCTTGATGTGGGGCTCAAGCACGTCCGGATGGCCCCCGGCGGGTCGGCGTGCCAGCAGCCCGGCGAATTCATCCAACGCGGCGACCGCCTGGGTGTCGGGATTGACGGTGTGGATGGTCCTGCCGGCAAAGCCATCCCGGCCGCCGGTCCAGTAGCCCGAAGTCCTCGCCACCGACAGCAGCGGCCTCTCCTTCCCCTCTTCTTTCATTTCCGCGCGCAGACCGGCCCGGTCCGCGGCCGAGGTGGTGGCAGCCAGCAGCGTGGCATCGTACTGCTCGCGGCGCAGACGGGCGCGCATGGCCTCCCGCGTCGCCGCCTTCCCGACATAGCTTCCCAGATACGCCGCGCTGACGGCCCCGCCCACGACCGTGGCGGCCACACCGACAGGCCATACCACCGCGTTCGTCGCGACGAACGCGGTGACGAGCGCGCCGGTCGCCAGCGGAGCTGCCACGGCCGCATTGGCAACGCCCTTGGCCAACCGCGCGCGCCCGCAACGCATCTCGTAGCGGGCTTGCTTCATCAGACGCCGCTGACGCTTCAGCGCGCCGTTCAACACCTGGATGAGCAGGTCGCGGTCGGCGCTTCGCTGCGCTGCGGAGGTGTCCTTCAGGCTGTCGATCTGCTGCTGGAGATGCCCGCAGTGGGCCTTGCAGCGGCGGTACTCCTTCTTGCGAAAGCTGATCTCCTGGCGTCCGACCACGACATCGATGCCGGCGGACGCCAACGAGAGGGGCGGAGCCGCCGCCCCCAGCCCCATGCCGGCCCCGCTCAGGCCCAGCGACGCGAGGTTGGCGCCCGACGCGATCTTCATGCCCATGCCGACGACGCCCAGCGACGTGCTGACGGTCGTCAAGCCGGTGTCTCGCAGCGTGGCGGCGCAGCAGCGCCTCCACGCCTGGCGCGCCGCCTTGTCGAACAGCTTGCATCGAGAGAGTGCCGTCCGGCAGCGGAGGAAGCCGCAAACTTCTTCCGGGCTCGAGAGCTTCTCCTCCGCAGGGTTGTGAACCTCTTCCGAGCTCGAGTGCTCCTTCGCCGCACGGTTGGCAAGGTATGCCTTGAAGTGCCGATAAAAGACGACCACCTCGACCTTCCAGCGGTCCTGCTCGTCAACCGTGTCGAGGAACATGTTGAACATGTCCAGGCCGTCGAGCAACGAGCAGCCGGCCGCCACGCCGCCTGCGATCCCCAGCGCCTGCAGCCCCCCTGCAGGAGGCTCGAAGCCGGGGCCGGTCGATGCGGTCGCGGCATTCAATCCGGTGCGGAACAGCGCGCAGTCCGCCCACAAAAATGCCGAGGAACCCGTCACGGTCGGCACCAGCGTCCCGGCATCGCCGCCGCTCCTGAAGGCCTTGCTGCCCTCGGTGCGCGGACGATCCAGGCCGCGCCGGATCGCGAACTCGGCCCGCCGCCGTGCCTTGGCCGGCAGTTTCCGCACACGTGCATAGCGGGGCGCACAGGAAGGTCGCACTCCCGGCTGGTAGTCGCCGTGCTTGTCCAGGGTCACCAGCCCCTTGCGCAGCAGCTCTTTCGCCAGCTTGTCGACCTTGGACTGGATCTTGTCTTCGACCAGTGCCTTCAGCTGGGCCACGGCCTCCTTGGCACGCTCTGCCGGATCTTCGATCGCACGAGCGATCGGGAGATCGGCCCCGTTCTTGCGAAGTGACACGCAATACGGCCTACCGTGCGGATGAAGAAAGGCTGCGCCGTACATGAGCAAGTCTCCTCAAGCTCAAACGGCCCCCCTCTCGACTCACTCCGGCTCACCGAGGACATCCAGGGGCACTGCACGCTGAGTGGCGGTGCCGGCCAGTTCGTTCGCTGTACAGATGAACTACACCCAACCCGGCATCAGGCCGCCTTCAGACCGGCATCACGCTCACCGACACATCCAGCTGCTGCTCGCCGCCCCCGAGGATCACGCCGCGCAGCGGCACCACGTCGGCGAAGTCGGCGCCCCAGGCGAGCGTGATGTAGCGCTCGTCGGCCAGCTGGTTGTTGGTGGGATCGAACTCCACCCAGCCGTGCGCCGGCGAGTACGCGGCCACCCAGGCGTGCGACGCATCGACGCCCAGCAGCCGCGGCTGCCCCGGCGGCGGATCGGTCAGCAGGTAGCCCGACACGTAGCGCGCCGGCAGCCCGTGCCCGCGCAGGCAGGCGATCATCAGGTGGGCGAAGTCCTGGCAGACGCCGCGCCGCTGGTACAGCACCTCGTCGACCGAGGTGCTGACGGTGGTCGCCCCGGCCTCGAATTCGAAGTCATCGTGGATCGCCTGCGTCAGCGCGGCAAGGGCCTCGAACCAGTCGCGCCCCGGCGCGAGCGCCTTGCGCGCATACAGGCGTGCGCCCTCGGACAGCGGCACCAGCACCGTCGGCTCGCACATGCGGGCCGGCTCCAGCGCACCGAGCGTCGGCGTGTTGCGCACCGCATCGCGCACCGATTCCCAGGGCTGCGCGGCCGACGCCCACACCGGCCGCGTGCCGACCTCGACCGTACAGGCCATGCGCACCCGCAGCAGGCGGTGCGCGCCATGCAGCCCGAAATGCGTGACCGCGTTGCCGAAGCTGTCGGGCGCCTCGTGGCGCTCGTCGGGCGGCGGGTCGATCTGCAGCGCATGCGACAGCAGCTTCTGCCACGGCAGCTCGCGCGGCGCCAGCCGGGCCAGCTGCCACGACTGCGAGACCGGCGCCGCATACGCGTAGCGCGTCTCGTGCTCGACGGTGTAGCGCGCGGCTGGCATCAGGCCACCAATGACAGCACGCTGCGCGAGGCCGCGTGCGAGAAGAACTTCAGCGTCAGCTCGTCCGACACCGTGTAGGCGGCGCGCTGCAGCTGGTCGATCACCGCGGCCAGCGCCTCGCTCTCGGGGTGCAGGTCGTGCGCGCCGAGCGCCAGCAGCGCGGCCTGCGCCGGGCCGAGCACATCGCTCGCGAAGCGGCCGTGCGTGCGTTCGAGCTTGTCGACGTACTCCACCAGCCCCTTCACCTGGAAGGCCACCGAGCGCGGGTTGGTGTCGTCGCGCAGCAGCAGGTCGAGCACCGGCAGCCACTCCGGCGCCACCAGGTAGCGCGAGCGGTAGGTGACGGTGGAGTCGGCCAGCTCCAGCAGCCAGTCGAGCCCGCTGCTGCGGCCCTCGCGCGTGGCGACCTTCAGCGTCAGGCACAGGTTCGACAGCCGCTCGATGCGCCGCCCGATCGACAGGAAGCGCCACGAGGTGCTGCGCGTCATGCCGTCGAGCACGAAGCCCGACAGCGTCATCATCGACGTGACCGCGCGGTCCAGCCAGGCCAGCGCCAGCGCGAGCGAGCCGCCGCGCTGGAACACCGGGTCGGCGATCAGCTGGTTCAGCGTGCGCCAGTTGTCGGCCGACATGCGGTCGCGCAGGCTGAATGCGACGCGCAGCAGTTGTCGCAGCCGCACGCTCAGGCCCTCTTCCGGGTGCGTCGCGGCGCGCAGCAGCTCGGTGCCGACGTTGTCGAGCGAATCGATCAGGCCCATGCGCCTGGCCAGCGCGAGCGTCGGCGTCAGGCCGTCTTCCGGGTCGTCGGCGCGCGCATCGACATTGCCCAGCACCCCGGCCACCGCGACGCGCAGCAGCCGCGCCGACGCATCGCAGCGCTCGCCGTAGCGGCCGAACCAGAACAGGTTCTCGGCGGTGCGCGACGGCACGTTGCCCTTGGTCGTCACCAGGTCGGGCGGCGTCACGGTGCGCGTGAGCAGCGAGAACGACGCGTTGACCGGCCGGTCGGACAGCACCCAGGTGTCCTTCGAGCGCCCGCCGCGCTGCATGCCGATGACGCGGTCGTCCTCGTCGCCGGCCACGCGGGTCAGGCCGCCCGGCATCACGCGGTAGCCGTTCGGCGTCGCGACCGCGAACACGCGCAGCCCGACGGTGCGCGCGCTCAGGTGCTCGCCATGGCGCCCGGTGCCGCGCGGCTCGCGCTCAAGCACCGGCGCCTGCGACACGTGCACCCATTCCTGCGCCACGTAGCGCTGCGGGCGTGCCGCCACGCGGGCGCGCAGCAGCAGGCGTTCGTCGTCGGAGAGGTCGGCGCCGAACACCGCCGGCTCGTTGGCCGAACGGTCGAGAGGCTTGATGATCAGGTGGTCGATGCGCTTCCAGGCGTCTTCGAAGGCCGCCGGTTCGCCCAGCCACCAGGTGGCGACCGAGGGCAGCAGCAGCGGCTCGCCGAGCAGCTGCTCGCTGAGCTGCGGCAGGTAGCCGAGCAGCGCGCCGGATTCGAGCACGCCGGAGCCGAGCGCATTCGCGAGCAGCACGGTGCCGCGGCGCGCGCAGTCGGTGAGGCCGGCCACGCCGAGCGCCGAGTCGGAGCGCAGCTCGAGCGGATCGCAGTAGGCGTCGTCCTGGCGGCGCAGCAGCGCATGCACGCGCTTCAGGCCGTCGACCGTCTTCATCCAGACGCAGCCGTCGCGCACCGTCAGGTCGCTGCCCTCGACGAGCGAGAAACCGAGGTAGCGCGCGAGCAGCGCATGCTCGAAGTAGGTCTCGTTGTAGGGCCCCGGCGTCAGCAGGCCGATCAGCGGCGGACCGTCGCCCTTGGGGGCCAGGCGCAGCAGCGATTCGCGCAGGTTCGAGAAGAACGCCGCCAGGTGCTGCACGTGCAGGTCGCGGAACATCTGCGGGAACACGCGAGAGACGACGAGGCGGTTCTCCAGCGCATAGCCGGCGCCCGACGGGGCCTGGGTGCGGTCGTCGACGACCCACCAGCGGCCGTCGGGCGAGCGCGCCAGGTCGGCGGCGTACTGGAACAGGTGCACGCCGCCGGCCGGGCGGATGCCCTGCACCTGGTGCAGGTAGCCGCTGTGGCCGAACACCACCGACGGCGGCACGCTGCCGTTGCGCAGCAGCTCCTGCGGGCCGTAGATGTCGGTCAGCACGCGGTTCAGCAGCTCGGCGCGCTGCGCGATGCCGGCCTCGATCTCGTCCCATTCGGCGGGCGAGATCAGCAGCGGCAGCGGATCGACCTCCCAGGGGCGGTCGGCGCCCTGCGGGTCGGCATAGACGTTGTAGGTGATCCCGTTCTCGCGGATCTCGCGTTCCATCAGCGACAAGGTGTCGCCGATGTCGGGCCCCTGGCGCTGGGCCAGGGTCTCCAGGAAAGCTTCCCAGTGGGGGCGTGGCGCGCCGGGCGCCGCGAGCAACTCGTCGTAGCGACCCTCGTGGACGGCGTATCCCTCAAGCAATGTTCTGAGCATGTGTCGACTTCAAACCAGTCGCCAGTTTGTCATGGAACCGCCCCCCCCAGTGGCTGCGCGCTCCTGCCCCCACGGGGCGCCAACGCGGGATCAACCCTCATTTGTTCGCTTGTCATCTCCCCAAAGGCAGGGCGGTGGCAGAAGGCGCGAGCGGGGAGTCTGGGGAGCGCCAATAAGGGAGTGGCGCCGGAGCTGGCTGGTTTCATGGCCCGCGTGCGTCAGCACGCTTCGTGAACTGACTGTCGCCCACTGTTTGACCACAACGAACGAAGTGAGTGGCGGGAGTTTGGGCGACGGGCCATGAAACCAGTCAGCGCAGGGGAGTCTTCGCCCCCCCGGGGGCGAAGACCGGCGCGACGGCGAGCCCCAGACTCCCCGCTCGCGCCTTCCGCGTCGATACGCGAACGAACGAACGAACTACAAAGACGCCCTCCGCAAATCCAGCGTGAACGGGAAGTTCGGGTTGCGCTCGTCCTTCGGCAGCACCATCACCCCCGGCGTGTGGCCGACGCGGAAGAAGCGCGCCAGCCGCCGCGCCTCGGCCTCGTACGCATTGACCGGCGCGGTGTCGTAGTTGCGCCCGCCCGGGTGCGCCACGTGGTACTGGCAGCCGCCCAGCGAGCGGCTCATCCAGCTGTCGACCAGGTCGATCGTCAGCGGCGCATGCACAGGAATGCTCGGGTGCAGCGCCGACGGCGGGTTCCAGGCCCGGTAGCGCACCGCACCGACGAACTCGCCGACCTTGCCGGTCGGCTGCATCGGGATCGCGCGGCCGTTGCAGGTCAGCACATGGCGGTCGCCGACCAGCCCGGTGGCCCGCACCTGCAAGCGCTCGACCGACGAATCGACGAAGCGCACCGTGCCGCCCGGCGCGCCCTCCTCGCCCATCACATGCCACGGCTCCAGCGCCAGCCGCAGCTCCACCTCGGTGCCCATCGCATTGAAATCGCCCAGCCGCGGGAAACGGAAGTTCAGGTGCGGCGCGAACCACTCCGGCTTGAACGCATAGCCGAACTGGTTCAGCTCCTCGAGCACGTCGCACAGGTCCTGCCAGATGAAATGCGGCAGCATGAAGCGGTCGTGCAGCTCGGTGCCCCAGCGCTTCAGGCGCGGCGGCTGGTACGGGCGCTGCCAGAAGCGCGACACCAGCGCGCGCATCAGCAACTGCTGCGTCAGGCTCATGCGCGCATGCGGCGGCATCTCGAACGCACGCATCTCCAGCAGCCCGAGCCGGCCGGTCGGGCCGTCGGGCGAGTACAGCTTGTCGATGCAGAACTCGGCGCGGTGCGTGTTGCCGGTCACGTCGATCAGCAGGTTGCGCATCAGCCGGTCGACCAGCCACGGCGGCGTGTAGCCGCTGCCTTGCGCCGCGATTCGTTGCAGCTCGGCGAACGCGATCTCGATCTCGTAGACCGAATCGTTGCGTGCCTCGTCGACACGCGGCGCCTGGCTGGTCGGGCCGATGAACAGCCCCGAGAACAGGTAGCTCAGCGCCGGGTGGTTGTGCCAGTAGCCGACCATGCTGGCCAGCAGGTCGGGCCGGCGCAGGAACGGCGAATCGGCCACGGTGGCGCCGCCCAGCACGAAGTGGTTGCCGCCGCCGGTGCCGGTGTGCCGGCCGTCCACCATGAACTTCTCGGTCGACAGCCGCGTCTCGTGCGCCGCCTGGTACAGGTGCGTGGTCTGCTCGACCAGCTCGCCCCAGCTGTGCGCCGGGTGGATGTTGACCTCGATCACGCCGGGGTCGGGCGTGACGCGCAGCGTCGACAGGCGCGGGTCCTTCGGCGGCTCGTAGCCTTCGAGGATCACCGGCAGCTTCATCTCGAGCGCGGTGTCCTCGACCGCGGCGACCAGCTCCAGGCAATCCTCCAGCGCGGTCGCCGGCGGCATGAAGACGTAGAGCCGCCCGCCGCGCGGCTCGGCGCTGATC
>NZ_JBFUFQ010000114.1:0-17795 GCF_056403355.1 Rhizobacter sp. P2_H3
GCATCTGGGGCATCGGCCTCGCCGCGAGCGATGCTGCGGCCTTGGATCCACGCAGCTGGTGCGGGCTGAATCTGCTCGGATTTGCCCTGATGGAAGTACGCAGCCGGCTCTGCTGAGGCGCCTGCGCGGCCGACCCTCCCGTACTCGTCATCATGCTCATCATCTCGATCCTGTGCTTCGCCTGCCTCGCTGTTGGCTTCCTGCTGTACCTGCCGTTCCTGCTCTGGTTCCGGCGTCGACGCGCCCGTGGCAAATCGATGGGGGCCGAGATCCGCTACACCCGTTCCGGGGTTCTGTTGACGTTTGCCACATTCACCGCATTCCTGGGCGGGCTCGCTGCGCGCGAACTCGTGCCCGAGTCCTGGTTCGCGAGTCAGATCTCAGGGGGTAGTGGGGTGGTGCGTTGGGGGATCTGCGTCTTCGTGGTATTCGGTGTCCTGGAGAGGGTGCTGCGTCTCGCGAACATCGCTCTGCAGCATGAGCCACCCATGGACACGCCAGTCGCCGGCGAGGAGAACGTGTCGGCAGGATTGCTGCGCCGATGGAAGGTCGCCACCATTCGCGGTGTTCCGTTGTTCGTCGATGCGGTCCTTCCTCTCAACGGATTGCTGGTGGCGGGCCTCGCCGGTTCAGGCTTGGCAGGATCGTTGGCGTACTGCCTCGCATTCGCCGCACTCATCCTCGTGCACGAACTGGGTCACTTCGCCGCCGCCCGCGCGCTGGGCCTGAAAGTCTTCGCCATCAACGTCTCCGGCCTGGGCGGCAGCTGCCTCACGCAGGTTCCACGCGACGTGAAGGGCACGTTCCTGCTGTTTTCTGCGGGACTGGTGGCGCAGGCGGTATTGCTGGTGCTCGCGCTGGCGGCGGTCGCGATGCTGGGCTATCCGGAATCGCCCGTCGGGCAGAGCGTCTACATCACGTTCACGGTCGTGAACCTCGTCGTTGCCGCGATCAATCTGATCCCCGGCAAGATCGGCGACAACCGATCCACCGACGGCGCGATCCTCTGGGAACTGCTGCTTCACGTCGTTGGGGGCAGGCCGCACCCGCTGGCACAGCAGCACGCCGCCTCGCCGGTGTTCCCACCGCATACGCGCCTGACCGCGATCGACGGCATGGTGCCGCCCGGCTTCCAGTCGGGCGTCGAGCTTCTCAATGACGACAAGACACCGATGGAGTTCGTCGTCGAAGTGCTGGAAAGGCACCTGAAGCTCGACCGTGAGACCGCCATGGCGTCGATGCTCCAGATTCACGCGCGGGGCGGACTCCTGGTGCCGCTGGCGGATCCCGTCCACGCGGCCGAGGTGGCGAGCGAGGTCACGCGAGAGGCGCGCGACCAGGGCCACCCCTTGGTATGCCGTGCCGTTGAGGCACCCTCCGGGGCCGGTGCAACAGGCTAGTGACCCTCCAGCAGCCGCTGCGCCAGCTGCCGCACCTCGTCGTTCAATTCCACAGGCGCCTGCACCGTGAACGGAAACGGCAGCCGCGCCAGTTCGCGCGCCACCCATTCCAGCGTCTCGGCCTCCACCGTCAGCAGCACGCCGCGCCGGTGTGCCTTCAGCACGCCGAAGCCGGCGAACACATGGCGCCGTGCCGTCGCCAGCTCGGTGTGCAGCAGCACCTTCGCCTGGTGCAGGCGCGGCAGCGTGGCGATCGCATGGGTGAGGTAGCCCAGCACGTCGAAGGACGGCGGCCGCCGGAAGCTCGCGGGCAGTGGCTGCACGTCCTCGATGCGGTCGAGCCGGAATGAGCGCAGGTCGCGCCGCAGGTGGCAATGGCCCACCGCGTACCAGTGGCCGCCGCGAAACCCCAGCCCGTAGGGGTCGAACTCCCGACGGCTGCGCTGGGCACCGGGCGTGACGTAGCCCAGGCTCACCTGCTGCTGGTTCAAGGCGGCCGCGCTCAGTGCCAGCAACGCATCGTTGTTGCCGGCGGCACCGGGCTGGATGTCCAGCGCGATGGTGTCGGCCACGCCGCGCAACCGGCGCTTGAGCGCGGGCGGCGTGACCCGCTCGAGCTTGGCCAGCGCGCTGGCGGTGGCCGGCGCCGCCTCCGCCAGGCCCAGGTGCCGTGCGGCGCGCAGGCCCACGGTGAGCGCCAGCGCTTCGTCGTCGGTGAACATCAGCGGCGGCAGCTTGAACCCGGGCATCAGCTTGTAGCCGCCGTCGCGCCCGCGCTCGGCGGCGATCGGAATGCCCAGGTCCGCCAGCATCGCGATGTAGCGGCGCACCGTGCGGCGATCCACCTGAAGGCGCTCGGCCAGCTCGGCACCGCCCACCATGCCGCGGGCCTGCAGCAGTTCCAGCACGGTGAGCACTCGGGTGGCAGGGGCGGGCATGGTGGGCGGGATTCGATACAGGGCTGAATCTGTCCTATATGGGGCCTATCGTAGCGGCTCCTTCACCACCAGCACCAGGAGCCCTCCATGAATCCCTTCCACTGCCGCAAGCTCGTCAAGCCGCTGTCCGGCCAGCTGACCCGGGCGGGTGCGCTGTGATCGCCGGGCCTGAACTCGCGCTGTACTTCGCGCTGGTCTTCGGCATCATCGTGCTGCCGGGCATGGACATGGCCTACGTGATGGGCCATTCGCTGGTGGGCGGGCTGCGCAGCGGCGCGAGCGCGGTGGCCGGCATCATGGCCGGCGGGCTGTGCCACATGGTGTTCGGCGCGGCCGGCATCGCACTCGTGGTGAAGGCGGTGCCCGGCCTGTTCACGGTGATGCTGCTGGCCGGCGCCGCCTACATCGCGTGGATCGGCTGGAGCGTGTGGCGCGCGGCATCGGCAGCGGGTGCGGATGCGGGGGATGAGCCGGCGCCGGCATCGGGCGGCAAGGCTTTTCGGGGAGCCGTCGCCACCAGCCTGCTCAACCCCAAGGCCTATCTCTTCACCCTCGCGGTGATGCCGCAGTTCGTGCATCCCGAACGCGGCGGGTTCTGGGTCCAGGTGGCCGAACTGGCGGCGGTAACCAATGCGACCCAGGCAGCCGTCTATGGCGCGCTGGCGGTGGCCGCCAGCCGCAGCGGCGGATGGCTGAAGGCGAACCCGCAAGGCCGGCGCCTGCTGATGCGGGTGGTGGGCGCGGGCCTGGTGGCGATGGCCGGCTTCACCGCCTGGACCGCCGTGGGTTGAACACCCGGCTCAGCCTGCTCGCGCCATACACGACGACTTCGCCCGCGGTGCTGACGCCGCAGCGACAACAGGTGGCGGGGCCGGATCCTCGAGCGGACCTCGCTCCGACTGCCAATAGACCCCCTGGACGGACAGCGCGGGCTCCGAGGACACCTCGATCCTGGCGACTTGTGCACCCACTTGCAAATCAGCCTTGCACGGTGTGCTCGCGCAGGCCGCCAGCTCATCGTTCTTGAGCACCTTGCCGTGCATGCTCCAGGCCTGCAGAGGCGGTCTCAACGCAACGCGATCTCCGTTCGCAAGAACGACATGGACCGACACCCTCGCGTTCTGCATGGCGGCCGCGAAGGCCTGATCCATCGTCCTGGAATCCTGCAAGGGAATGCCGCCTCGCAGCGACAGGCACAGCGAAGTCGACTCTCCGACGATCTTCATCGTTTCGCTGGAGGTCAGCACCGAGGGTTCGGGCGTGAGCAGCACCGGCTGCCTGGCCAGGACGACCACGTTCGTTTCGCGTCCCGAGAGCGCGTCGAAGAGCTTCTCCGGGGCGAAGTCGCAGCCGACGACCAGCAGCGCGGAGGCGGCGAGGGCAAGGCTTTGCAATCGATGGGAAGAAATGTTGCTCATGGGTCAGGACTGCGGGTCGAACTGGTACTTGGCCATGGGGCGCTCTCTTCGGGATTGGCGTCGCTGCCGATGATCGCTCAGCGGGAGGAGCGTTTCCGTGCCGCTGTCCCCGCCATCCCGCTGATCCCGCCCAGGATCAGATCGATCCCCGCCAGAAAGTCGGCGCGGTCGTCGTGCTGCTGCAGTTGCTCCGCCATCGATCGTGTGAACGGGTACTCGGTTTCATCGAGTTCCGACCACGCGATGGAGACCTCGCCCAGGAAGCCCTCCCGATCGATCTCGCGCTCCTGCGCCGAGAGCCGGTTCGCGGCGTTCTGTCCGCCGACGCCGAGGATGTAGTGCAGCAGTGCCGACGCTGCCGCCCATTGCCCGGCCTTCGGCACGCCGAGTGCCTGCACATGCCGCCCGATGCGCTCGAACAGGCGCACCATCGGCAGTTGCCCGGCCGCCTGCAGCAGCGCCGAGCCGATCCAGGGATGCTCGTCCATCGCGTCGAACATGCCCGCCGCCAAGCCGTGGAGGGTGTCGCCCTGCGCCTGCATCGCACCGGCGATCACCGCGTCGCAGGCGGCGACCACCAGATCGCCCTTGTTCGCGATGTGCCAGTAGATCGCGCCGGGCCCCGTCGCCAGGCGCTCCGACAGGGCGCGGAATGTCAGCCCGCCTTCGCCGGCGCTGTCGAGCAGCTCGATGGCGGTCTCGATGATGCGATCCCGCGAGAGGGAATCCTCGCGCCGCTGAGGCGCGCGTGATTTCTTGGGCATGCCGCATCTTGACACAAGTGGAATGCCGTTCCAATATCATGGAATGACATTCCATTCACGCACGATCGCCATCGTCGGCGCTGGCCTCGGCGGGCTGATGCTGGCCCGGATCCTCCATGTCCACGGCATCGCCTCGACCGTCTACGAGGCCGAGGTCTCGCCCACCGCACGCGCCCAGGGCGGCATGCTCGACATCCACCACGACAGCGGCCAGCTCGCCTTGAAGGCGGCCCGGCTGCACGACGAGTTCCGCCGCCTGGTCCATCCCGGCGGCCAGGCCTCGCGGGTGCTCGACAGGGCCGCAGCGGTGCTGCTCGATCAACCCGACGACGGCAACGGCGGCCGGCCGGAGGTGCGAAGGAGCGAACTGCGCCGCCTGCTGCTCGAGTCATTGCCTGCCGGCACGGTGCAGTGGGGGCACAAGCTCGCCTCGGCGGCGGCGTTGGGCGGCGGCCTGCACCGCCTGGCGTTCGCGAACGGCAACAGCGTGGTGTCGGACCTGCTGGTGGGTGCCGATGGCGCCTGGTCGAAGGTTCGTCCGCTGGTGTCCGATGCGACACCGGTCTACCTCGGCACCACGTTCGTCGAGGCCTGGTTGACCGACGCCGACGTGCGCCATCCCGCGAGCGCCGAAGCCGTGGGCGGCGGCGCGCTCTTCGCGGTGGAGCCGGGCAAGGGCATCTTCGCGCACCGTGAGCCGGGCGGCGTGTTGCACGCCTATGTGGCGCTGCGCAAGCCGATGGCATGGATCGAAGTGGTCGAGGCCGCCGATCCGGCTGCGCTGCGGTCCCGCATCGCCAAGGAGTTCGAAGGGTGGGATCGCGCGCTCACCGCCCTCATCACCGAGGCCGAGTCGGCGCCCGTGTTCCGGCCGATCCACGCGTTGCCCGCAGCCCATCGGTGGGAGCGCGTCCCGGGGGTGACGCTGCTCGGCGATGCGGCGCATCTGATGGCGCCCGCGGGTGACGGCGCGAATCTCGCGATGGTCGACGGCGCCGAGCTGGGCGAAGCCCTCGCGGCGAACCCCGCTGATCCCGAGGCCGCGCTGGCGGCCTATGAGGCGAAGGTCTTTCCGCGCAGCGCCGAGGCGGCCGCAGGTTCGGTCGAGGTGCTCGACGCGTGCCTCGGCGATGAGGCACCGCACAGCCTGGTGCGGTTCCTTGGTGAGGTCCGAGCTACGCCGTGAAGTAGTCCGGATGCGCCAGGCGGATCGCGTCGATCTGCCCCAGGGTGCCGGACAGGTGATCGCGCAGGCTCGCCTGCGCAGCCTCGGCGTCGCCGCTGGCGATGGCGTCCACGATGCGGCGGTGGTCGCGCACGATGGCGCGCTGCTTGCCGAGCGTGGGCAGGTTCAGCATGCGCAGGCGGTCGACGTGCCCGCTGTGCTTGCGCACCAGGTCGAACAGGTCCGGCACGCCCGCGGCGACGTACATCAGCCGGTGAAACGCCCGGTCGGCCGCGATGAACTCGAGGTAGGCGGTGCTGCCCATCAGCGCCGTCTGCACGTCGATCTGCGCGCGCAACTGGCTGAGCAGCAGCGCATCGGCATGCCCGGTCAGCGTGAGCACCACCTCGGCCTCGATCGAGCGGCGCAGGAACTGCGCCTGCACGGCCGCCGCCGCATCGATGCGGCTCACGACCGTGGCGTGCTGCGGAAAGATGTCGACCAGGCCCTCTTCGCCGAGCTTGATCAGCGCATCGCGAACCGGTGTCTGGCTGAGGCCGAAGTGCGCCGCCAGGTCGGCCCGCGAGAGCACCGTGCCCGGGGCCATCTCCAGCGACAGGATCAGGTCGCGCAGGCGCTCGAAGACCTGCGGCGCCGCATGGCGCGAGCGGTCCAGGGCGACGGAACGGCTGGGGGACGGGGCGGGCATGAAGCGCATTCTAGCGGTGGGGTCGGTGCATTGACACACTAATATATTAGTGCTTCACTTCGGGTCAGCGAGCCGCGCCCATGCAGCGCGGCCCACCCCGCCACCACCGGAGACTCCCTTGAATCGTCGAACCCTCGTGTCGTGCCTTGCCCTGCCGTTCGCCCTGCCGTTGTCGCTGGCCCTCGCCGGCGCCGCGGTGGCCCAGACGCCGGAGTGGCCGCAGGCCAAGCCCATCACCTACATCGTTCCCTTCACGGCGGGCGGCTCCACCGACGTGGTCGGGCGCGTCCTCGCCGAGAAGCTGCAGCTCGCGCTGAAGCAGACCGTGGTCGTCGACAACAAGCCCGGACAGGCCGGCGGCATCGGTGCGAGCTTCGTCGCCAAGGCCGCACCCGACGGGTACACGCTGTTCGGCGGCACGATCAGCACGCACGCGATCAACGCCAGCCTGTACAAGAACCTCGGCTACGACCCGGTGAAGGATTTCGAGCCGGTCGCCCTGGTGGCCACGCTGCCCAACGTGCTGCTGGTCGACCCCGCGCTCGGCGTGAACTCGGTGGCCGAGCTGATCGCCTTGCTGAAGAAGGACGAGAAGCGGCGCACCTTCGCGTCGTCCGGCGCCGGCACGTCCACGCACCTGGCGGGCGAGCTGTTCGCCGACCTGATCGGCGTGCCGCTCACGCACGTCCCGTACAAGGGGACGCCGCCCGCGATGGTCGACGTGTCCGCGGGCCAGGTCACCTTCATGTTCGACCAGATGACCGCTGCGCTGCCGCTGCTGCAGTCCGGCAAGCTGAAGCTGCTGGCGGTGACGACGGGCAAGCGCATCGCGCTGTCGCCGGGCACGCCGACGATGATCGAGTCGGGCGTGCCCGGCTTCGAGATGTCGTCATGGCAGGCGGTCTACGCCCCCAAGGGCACGCCCAAGGCCGTCGTGCACCGGCTGCATGCCGAGATCGCCAAGGCGCTGAAGATGCCCGACGTGCAGGCCAAGCTGGGCGGGCAACTGGGCATGGACCTCGTCGGCGGCACGCCCGAGGAGTTGTCGGCGCTGATGGCCCGGGAGATCCCGCGCTGGGGGGCGCTGGTGAAGAAATCCGGCGCCACCCCCAACTGAGACCACGCCATGCAGAGAGACATCCGCATCACCGACGTCCGCATCACGCCGATCGCCTTTCGCGACGGCCCGCTGCTCAATGCCGCAGGCATCCACGAGCCGTGGGCGCTGCGGGCCATCGTCGAACTCGAAACCAGCGACGGCCGCGTCGGCATTTCGGAGACCTACGGCGACGAGCCGATGCTGCGCGTGCTGGCGCAGGCGAAGGCCCTGGTCCTGGGCCTGTCGCCGTTCGATCTCAACCGCATGGAAGAACGGGTGCGCGCGGCCATCCGGCCCAGCCCGGGCGCCATCGAGTTCGAGCTGGCGCCCGGCTCGCACACGGCGAAGAACGCCGCCAAGGTGACCAGCACCTTCGAGGTGGCGATGCTCGACCTGCAAGGGCAGTTGCTCGGTGCGCCGATCGTCGACCTGCTGGGGGGTGCGGTGCGCGACGCCGTGCCGTACAGCGCCTACCTGTTCTTCAAGTACGCCGAGCACATCGACCGGCCCTATGCGGCGGACGCCTGGGGCGAGGGCATCAGCCCGGCACAGATCGTCGCGCAGGCGCAGCGCATGATCGACTTGTACGGCTTCCAGAGCATCAAGCTGAAGGGCGGCGTGTTCGAGCCCGCGCACGAGATCGCCTGCATGCGGGCGCTGCGCGCGGCCTTCCCGGGCCTGCCGCTGCGGCTCGACCCCAATGCCAACTGGTCGCTCGAGACCAGCATCCGGGCCGCACCGGAACTCGACGAACTGCTCGAGTACTACGAAGACCCGACGCCGGGCTTGCAGGGCATGGCCGAGCTCGCCCGGCACACGCGCCTGCCGTTGGCGACCAACATGGTCATCACGACGCTCGACGACTTCCGCAAGGGGGCGGAAACCGGGGCCGTCAAGGTGCTGCTGTCAGACCACCACTACTGGGGTGGCCTGCGCGTCACGCAGACGCTGGCGCGCATGTGCGCGCTGTGGGACCTCGGCATGTCGATGCACTCGAACTCGCACCTGGGCATCAGCCTGATGGCGATGACCCACGTGGCGGCCAGCATCCCGAACCTGACCTATGCCTGCGACACGCACTACCCGTGGCAGGAAGAGGAGGTGATCCGCGGCGGCCGCATCGTCTTCGAGCACGGTGCGGTGCGCCTGCCCGGCACGCCGGGGCTGGGCGTCGAGCTCGATCGCGGCAAGCTGGCCGAACTCCATGCGCAGTACCTGGCCTGCGGCGTGCGCAACCGCGACGACCTGGCTCAGATGCGCAAGTACGACGCCGGTTTTTCGGGGCGCACGCCGAGGTTCTGAACCCTGTCTGCCTCAGCGCGGGGCCGATGCGGCGGCCGGCGACGTGACCAGGCGCCGCAGCTCGCGCAGCTTCGCCTTGATCCGCCGTTCGTTGACCGGCCCGGTGCGCAGCAGCAGGCGCTGGCCGGCGCTCAGCGCCTGCAGCGCCGGGTCGTTGAACTCGTACAGCACCCAGGGCCGCGTCGGCTGCACCGGGCTGTTGACCGTCGGCAGGTGCACGCCGATCGACTCGGCCGCGTCGGGCGTGACGAGCAGCTGGTCGATCACCGCGACGAGCCGGTCGTTGAAGTACTTGCCCGGGTAGCCGAGGTCTTCATAGGCTTGCTGGAACTGCGGGTAGAACGCCGCGTAGAGCGCGACGGCCTGCCGCAGGTCCACCGTCTCCAGCAGCAGCACGTACGGTGTGTAGCGCTGGCCGTTGTCGGCGCCGATGGTTTCGCTGTCGCCGCGGCGTTCGACCGTGAACCGGCCTGCGGCCGGACTGAGCGGCCACAGGCGCGAGGAGGCCTGCTCGCGGCCCAGGCCATCGACCGTCGCGGCCACGCGGTGGGGCAGGTCGTTCATCTGGAACAGCGCCAGCACGGCCTCTCGGCCGAACAGTGCCGTCACCGCCGAAGCGAGGTCGGCCGGGGCCGCCGCGGGGTCGGTGGCCTGCAGGTTCTCGATCGGGTGCTGGATGCCCGAGCTCGCCGCCGGTGGGGCGGCGGCCACCTGGGCAGGCGCGGGCTCCGGCGGGGCCGTGGCTGCAGGAGCGACAGGGGCGGGGCGGGCCAGCCAGAACCAGGCCGCTGCGGCGGCCAGGCCCAGGGCCCCGAGGGCGAGGGCGATCTTCAAACCGGGCTTCATGCCGCAGCTTACCGCCAGCGGCGCCTCAGGCGTAGGCGGCCAGGAACACCGACACCGCGCGCTCGACGATCTGCTTGATCTGCTGGCGCGTCGGTGACGCGTTCGCACCCAGCAGGATGCGGTGCAGCACCTCGGCCTGCAGCAGGCCCGTCAGGTGCAGGGCCACCACCGAGGGCTCCGCCTGCTTCAGCCGGCCCGCCGCCATCTCGGCCTGCAGGAAGGCCGCGACGGTCTCCTCGCCGCGCCTGGGGCCCAGCTCGAAGAACTGGCGGCCGATGTCGGACTGCCCGGCCTGCGACACCACCATGCGGTAGGTGCCCACGGCCTCCGGCGTGCAGATGAAGCTCACGAACTTCTCGCCGAAGCGGCGCAGCACGCGTGGCAGGTCGTCGCTGCCGGGCAGCAGTTCGTCATAGGCCGGCCCCAGGTGGCGCATGCCGGAATAGTGGGCGGCCTCCAGGAACAGCTGCTGCTTYGACGGGAAGTAGCCGTACAGCGTGACCTTCGAGCCGCCCATGCGCGCGGCGATCTCGTCCATCGAGGTGCGCTCGTAGCCCATCTCCTGGAACGCCTGCAGCGCGATTTCGAGGATCGCCTCGCGCTTTGCCTCTGTCTTGACTCTCATGTCAATGCCTTTATTTTGAACTCGTGAGTTCATTATTGCTTGACACCAATGGTACGGCAAAGCTTATACTGAACTTGTGAGTATGTTTATAGAGGAGTCCTGTCCCATGTTCTCGAACCATTCCCTGACCGGCGGCACCGCGATGCTCGCCCTGGTGTCGGCACTGCTTTCAGCGTGCGGGGATCCTCCGCACGGCCCGCCGGCCGGGCCGTCGGGCCCGCCGCAGGTCGGCGTGCAGGTCGTGCAGCCGCAGCGCGTGGTGCTCGGCACCGAGCTGCCGGGCCGCACCGTGCCGTTCCAGATCGCCGAAGTGCGCCCGCAGGTCACCGGCCTGATCCAGGCCCGCCAGTTCGACGAAGGCAGCCTCGTCAAGGCCGGCCAGGCGCTCTACCAGATCGATGCGGCGAGCTACCAGGCCAGCTACGACAGCGCACGTGCAGCCCTCGCCAAGAGCGAGGCGACTCTCCGCTCGACACGGCTCAAGTCGCAGCGCTACGACGAGCTCGTCACCATCCAGGCCGTCAGCCAGCAGGACCACGATGACGCATCGGCCGCGCTGCAGCAGGGCGAAGCGGACGTGGCCTCGGCCCGGGCCGCGGTCGAGACGGCGCGCATCAACCTCGCGTACACGCGTGTCGTGTCGCCGATCACCGGGCGCATCGGCAAGTCGTCGGTGACGCCCGGCGCGCTGGTCACGGCCAACCAGGCGGGCACGCTGTCGACGGTGCAGCAGATGGACCCGATCTACGTCGACGTCACCCAGCAGAGCAGCGCGGTGCTGCGGCTGCGGCACGCGCTGGCCCGCGGCGAGCTGAAGGCGGGTGGCGCGAACGCCGCCGTCGTCAAGCTGCTGCTCGAAGACGGCAGCACCTACCCGCTCGCCGGCAAGCTGCAGTTCTCCGACGTCACCGTCGACCAGGGCACCGGCGCGATCACCTTGCGCGCCGTGTTCCCGAACCCGGGCGGCGAGCTGCTGCCCGGCATGTACGTGCGCGCCGTCGTCGAGGAAGGCGTCAACGAGCAGGCCGTGCTGGTGCCGCAGCCGGCGGTCAGCCGCGACAGCACCGGCAAGCCGCTCGCCTTCGTGGTCGGCGCCGACGGCAAGCTCGAAGCGCGCGCCATCACCACCGAGCGCGCCATCGGCGACCAGTGGCTCGTGACCACCGGGCTGAAGGCCGGCGACCGGCTGGTCGTCGAAGGGCAGCAGAAGGCGCGCCCGGGCCAGGCCGTGAACGCCGTGCCCGCCGGGGCCACGCCGGCCAGCGCACCCGCCGCCCGCCTGGCCGCGAACTGACACCCTCCGGAGTTCTCCACCATGGCTCGCTTTTTCATCGACCGGCCGATCTTCGCCTGGGTGCTCGCCATCATCGTGATGCTGGGCGGCGTGATGGCCATCAAGATCCTGCCGATCGCGCAGTACCCGACCATCGCACCGCCCGCCATCGCCATCTCGGCCAGCTACCCCGGCGCGTCGGCCAAGACGCTGGAAGACACGGTGACCCAGGTCATCGAGCAGAAGATGAAGGGCCTGGACCGCCTGGCCTACATCGCGTCGACCAGCGAATCCTCGGGCAGCGTGACGATCACGCTGACCTTCGAGAACGGCACCGACCCCGACACCGCCCAGGTGCAGGTGCAGAACAAGCTGGCCCTGGCCACGCCGCTGCTGCCGCAAGAGGTGCAGCAGCAGGGCGTGCAGGTCACCAAGTCGGCCAGCAACTTCCTGAACGTGCTGGCCTTCGTGTCGCAGGACGGCAAGCTCGGCGGCGCCGACCTCGCCGACTACGTGGCCGCCAACGTGCAGGACGCCATCAGCCGCGTCGACGGCGTGGGCGACACGACGCTGTTCGGTGCGCAGTACGCGATGCGCGTCTGGCTCGATCCGCACAAGCTCGACAGCTTCAAGCTGACCCCGCTCGACGTGAAGACCGCGATCCAGGCGCAGAACGCCCAGGTCTCGGCCGGCCAGCTCGGCGGCCTGCCGGCGGTGCAGAACCAGCAGCTCAACGCCACCATCACCGCGCAGACGCGGCTGAAGACGGCGGCCGAGTTCGAGGCCATCCTGCTGCGCACGCAGGCCGACGGTTCGGCCGTGCGCCTGCGCGACGTGGCCCGCATCGAACTCGGCAGCGAGAGCTACGCCATCCAGAGCCGCTTCAACGGCAAGCCGGCCACCGGCCTCGCGATCAAGCTCGCGACCGGCGCCAACGCGCTCGACACCGTGCGCGGCATCGACGCCCGGCTCGACGAACTGCGCAAGTTCTTCCCGCCCGGCGTGGAGGTGATCAAGCCGTACGACACCACGCCCTTCGTGCGCATCTCGATCGAGGAGGTCGTGAAGACGCTGGCCGAAGCCGTCGTGCTGGTGTTCGTCGTGATGTACCTCTTCCTGCAGAACTTCCGCGCCACGCTGATCCCGACCATTGCGGTGCCGGTGGTGCTGCTGGGCACCTTCGGCGTGCTGGCGGCCTTCGGCTACTCGATCAACACGCTGACGATGCTGGCGATGGTGCTGGCGATCGGCCTGCTGGTCGACGATGCGATCGTGGTGGTCGAGAACGTCGAGCGCGTGATGAGCGAAGAGGGGCTGTCGCCGCTCGAAGCCACGCGCAAGTCGATGGGGCAGATCACCGGCGCGCTGGTGGGCGTGGCGCTGGTGCTGGCGGCGGTGTTCGTGCCGATGGCCTTCTTCGGCGGCTCCACCGGCGTGATCTACCGCCAGTTCACCGTCACCATCGTGTCGGCGATGACGCTGTCGGTGCTGGTCGCGATGATCCTCACGCCGGCGCTGTGCGCCACGCTGCTGAAGCCGGCGGCCCAGGGCCATGGGCTGGCCAGCACCGGCTTCTTCGGTGCGTTCAACCGCCTGTTCGACCGCAGCAACCGCGGCTACCAGGGCGTGCTGCGGCACATGCTGGGCCGCGGCTGGCGCTACATGGCCGGCTATGCGGTGCTGGTGCTGGCGGTCGGCTTCGTGTTCGCGAAGATCCCCGCCGGCTTCCTGCCCGACGAGGACCAGGGCTCGCTGTTCACGCTGGTGCAGCTGCCGCCCGGCGCCACGCAGGACCGCACGCTGAAGGTGATCGAGCAGGTCGAGCACCACTTCCTGGTCGACCAGAAGGATGCGGTCGATTCGATCTTCACGGTGGCCGGCTTCAGCTTCGCCGGCAGCGGGCAGAACGCGGGCTTCGCCTTCGTCAAGCTCAAGCCGTGGAGCGAACGCACGCGGCCCGAGCTGACGGCATCGGGCGTGGTCGGCAAGGCGATGGGTTACTTCTCGCAGCTGCGCGATGCGACGGTGTTCGCCTTCGCCCCGCCGGCGGTCTCGGAGCTCGGCAACGCGAGCGGCTTCGACCTGATGCTGCAGGACCGCGCCAACCTCGGCCATGACGCGCTGATGCAGGCCCGCAACCAGCTGCTGGGCGCGCTGATGGCCGAGAAGGGCCTGGTGGCGGTGCGCCCGAACGGCCTCGAGGACACGCCCGAGTTCCGGCTCGACATCGACGAGCACAAGGTAGGCGCGCTGGGCCTGGCCATGGCCGACGTCAACAACACCTTCGCGGCCGCATGGGGCAGCAGCTACGTCAACGACTTCATCGACAAGGGACGCGTGAAGAAGGTGTTCCTGCAGGCCGATGCGCCGTTCCGCATGCTGCCCGGCGACATCGACCACTGGTTCGTGCGCAACGCCGGCGGCGCGATGGTGCCGTTCAGCGCCTTCGCACAGGCCGGCTGGACCTCGGGCTCGCCGCGGCTGGAACGCTACAACGGCGTGCCGTCGGTCGAGATCCTCGGCATGGCGCTGCCCGGCACGCTCTCCAGCGGGCAGGCGCTCGACCTGGTGGAGCGCCATGCGGCCGCGCTGCCGCCGGGCATCGGCTACGAATGGACCGGCATCTCGCGCCAGGAGCGTGCGGCCGGCGGCCAGGCGATGCTGCTGTACGCGGTGTCGATCGGGGTGGTGTTCCTGTGCCTGGCCGCTCTCTACGAAAGCTGGTCGATCCCGTTCTCGGTGATCCTGGTGGTGCCGCTGGGGGTGCTGGGCACGCTGCTGGGCGCCGTGCTGACGTGGAAGATGAACGACGTCTACTTCCAGGTCGGCCTGCTGACCACGGTGGGGCTGGCGTCGAAGAACGCGATCCTGATCGTCGAGTTCGCGAAGGACCTGGTCGCCCAGGGCATGGGCGTGGCCGAGGCGGCCCTCACCGCGGCGCGCATGCGGCTGCGCCCGATCCTGATGACCTCGCTGGCCTTCGTGCTCGGCGTGCTGCCGCTGATGCTGGGCCACGGCGCCGGTGCCGGCGCGCAGAACGCGCTCGGCACGGCCGTGGTCGGCGGCATGGTCTCGGGCACGCTGCTGGCGATCTTCTTCGTGCCGCTGTTCTTCGTGAGCGTGCGCCGTTTGTTCGACAAGCGGCCGCAACCGCAGCTCGCGACCCCTTTGCTGGAAGGCCATTGACATGACCCGCTTGAACATCACCCGCCCGACCTGGATCGCGCTGGCCTGCGTGGCCACGCTCGGTGGCTGCAGCCTGATGCCGGCCTATGAACGCCCCGCGTCGCCGGTGCCGGCCGCCTACCCGGTGGCCGCGTCGGCACCGGCCGCCACATCCGCCGCCACATCGGCCGAAGCCGGCGACATCGGCTGGCGCGAGTTCTTCGCCGACGAGCACCTGCGCCAGGTGCTGGCGCTGGCGCTGGCCAACAACCGCGACCTGCGCGTGGCGGCCTTGAACATCGACAAGGCGCGTGCGCAGTACCGCGTGCAGGACGCCGCCCTCTATCCCGCCGTCAGTGCCACCGGCAGCCAGAGCGCGACCCGCACGGCCGACACGCTGCGCGCGCCGGGCAACCCGGAGATCAGCCGCCAGTACAGCGCCGGCGTGGGCGTCAGCGCCTGGGAGCTCGACCTGTTCGGCCGCGTGCGCAGCCTGGGCGCGCAGGCGCTCCAGCAGTTCCTCGCGACCGAAGAGGCGCGGCGCAGCACGCACATCAGCCTGGTGGCCGAGGTGGCGAATGCCTGGCTGACGCTGGGCGCCGACCAGGAGCGGCTGGCGCTGGCGCAGCGCACGCTGGCGAGCCAGGGCGAGTCGTACCGGCTCAGCCAGCGCAGCTTCGAGGTCGGCGTCACGTCGGCGCTGGCGCTGCGGCAGGCGCAGACCAGCGTCGACAGCGCGCGCGTCGACGTGGCACGCTACACCGCGCAGGTGGCGCAGGACCGCAATGCGCTGCAGCTGCTGGTGGGCTCGGCGCTGCCGGACGGGCTGCTGCCGACGAACCTGGCCGACGCGCTGAACGCGCTGCCCGAGCTGCCGGGCGGCCTGCCGTCGGCGCTGCTCGAGCGCCGGCCGGACGTGCTGCAGGCCGAACACCAGCTGAAGGCGGCCAACGCGAACATCGGCGCGGCGCGCGCCGCGTTCTATCCGCGCATCAGCCTGACCGCGTCGGCCGGCTCGGCCAGCAGCGAGCTGTCCGAGCTGTTCCGCGCCGGCTCGGGCACCTGGTCGTTCATCCCGCAGGTCTCGCTGCCGATCTTCGATGGCGGCGCCAACCGCGCCAACCTCGACATCGCGAAGATCGATCGCGACATCGGCGTGGCCCAGTACGAGAAGGCGATCCAGACGGCGTTCCGCGAGGTGTCGGACGCGCTGGCGCAGCGCAGCACGGTCGGCGACCAGCTCGAGGCGCAGCAGTCGCTGGTCGACGCGACGGCCGAGAGCGATCGGCTGTCGCGTGCGCGCTTCTCGCGCGGCGTCGACAGCTACCTCGCAGTGCTGGATTCGCAGCGCTCGCTCTACAGCGCGCAGCAGAACCTGATCGGCACGCGGCTGTCGCGCATGTCGAACCTGGTGACGCTCTACAAGGTGCTGGGCGGTGGCTGGTCCGAGGGGCGCGCCGGTGGATGAGGTGCTGTCATGCCCCGATATGTTCCGATCACGCCAGCATCATGACTTCGCTGAAGTCCATCCCTAACATGCCGACCAGCAACTCAGAACACGGCCCAGCTTGATCGGCGCGACAGCGTGCAGCGCAGGGGGTTGTGGCCACACCGTTCCATGACGTCCCCCCATCGCAACCCCGAGCGCACGCTGAAGCTGCAGGCGGAGCACCTGACCGACAGGGACATCGCGAAGATCGCGGCCTTCCTGCGCATCGGCCGCGAGCGGCTGAGCCGGGACTGGCAGATCGTGTTCGAAGGTGGGCATGACGTGCTCGGTCACCTGGCGCACCCGCTGCAGTACGAGGACGTCATCGATGCACTGCAGCAGCTGGAGCGCCGGCTCGCCGGGGAGCCCGGGACGGCGGGCGCGCAGCTGCGTCTGCGCCGCTGGCCGGCGCAGGCCTTGCTGCAAGGCGATGCCGATCGGCCCCGGCTCGCGAGCTTCCTGTTGTCGGCGCGGCAGATCGACATCGACGAGCTGACGCGCCGCAGCCACGTCGACCGGCGGGCCTGCGAGGCATTCGTGGCGGCGTTGATCGCGGCCGACGTGCTGGATGTGATGCCGGCCGCTTCCTGCCAGCCCGAGGTGAAGGGGCCCTGTGCGGCCCGATGCCCGGACCAGGGCACGTTCGGCGAGATCCGGCGCAGCCTGGGGTTGGCATGACGACGATGACCCTGCCCAAGATCGTCTTCACCGGGCCGCCSGGGGCCGGCAAGACCACCGCCATCGCGATGCTGAGCGACATTCCGCCGGTGGTCACCGACGTGCGCAACACCGACCCCACGCTCGCCAAGGAACTCACCACCGTCGGGCTGGACTTCGGCCAGGTCGACCTGGCCGGCGGCCGCTGCGTGCAGCTGTTCGGCACGCCCGGGCAGCTGCGTTTCGAGTTCATGTGGCAGATCATCGCCACCGACGCGCTCGGCCTGGTGATCCTGCTCGACAACTCGCGGCCCGACCCGCTGGACGATCTCTCGACCTGCCTGGACGCCTACCGGCACCTGCTGCCGACGATGAACTGCGCGGTGGGCATCGGGCGCACGGCCGAGTTCCCGCAGCCTGCGATCGACCGGTTCAGCGACCTGCTCGCCGAGCGGGGGCTGGCCTTGCCGGTGCTGCCGGTGGACGTGCGCCGCCGCGAGGACGTCCTGCTGCTGGTCGACACCGTGCTCATCCAGGGCGAGATGCGCGCCTGACCGGAACCCTCATGTCCCACCTGAACACCTCCCTGACCGAACCCGCCCGGCACGCGGCCCAAAGCCTGTTCGCCGAAGTCGACGGTGCGCGCGCCGTGCTGATCGCGACGGCCGACGGCTTCGAGCTCACGCACGCCGGGCAGACCGCGATCGCGCCGGCGCGCCTGGCCGCGATGGTCGGCTCCTTCTCCGCGCTCGGCGATGCGGCCAGCCGCGAGACCGGCATCGGCGCGCCCCGCTACCTGGTGGTCGAGTCCTCCGGCGGGCGGCTCGCGGTGCGCTGCATGCAGGTGCGCGGCCAGGCCATCGTCGTCGCCGTCCTCACCGACCAGTCGGTGATGCTGGGCCTGGTGTGGAGCCGCCTGGCGGAGGCCGAACGCCTGATGAACGC
>NZ_JBFUFQ010000115.1:0-17629 GCF_056403355.1 Rhizobacter sp. P2_H3
GAGCAGTCCTGGCCGTCCACGCGGGGGGAGGCCGTCGAGGGCCGGGCCGTGAACCGCGCCAGCGCGCGGCGGGCGCAGGCGCAGCCGCCGCCCGGCACGGGGTCCGACAGGATCAGGGCACCCGCGTCGTCGACCTGCACCGTGGCGGTGTCGCACAGCAGCAGGCAGAACGGGCAGGTCCAGCGTGCGGTGGCGGCGCGCGGGGTCACGGAGGTGTCGCTCATGTGCCGGTTTCAACGCAAGCGATGTGCCACGAGGCCCACCCCGGCAACGGCGAGGACGCCGCCGCTGCAGCGGCCAGAAGCGGGACACACTGTCTCGGTTCTGGCGGGAGGAGGGCGCTGCAGGCCCCCGGGGGAGCGCCTTCGGTTGGCACGAAACGTGATGCGTCCTCCCGTCATGGACGCATGTGCTTCAGATCAGGCAGGCATTCGGGGCAACCCGAGGTCGTGCAGGGCACTGGCCACCAGCCAGGCCGACGCACCGGCCGCGCCCGCGCGGGTCAGATCGGCAGCGCTGGCGATGCCGCCGGCACCGATCAGCCGGGTGTGCGGTGAGCGCGCGGCCAGTTGGCGCAGGGTGTCCAGGTCGGGCCCGGCGCCGGACCCGACGCGCTCCAGCGTCATCACGATGACGCGCGGCGGCCACAGCTCGGGGGCCTCCCAGCAACCGGCCGCGTCCAGCCGAACGCCTTCGCGGCGGTCGAGCGACAGGATGCCGCGCCCGGGCGCCGTGAAGCAGGCTTCGAGCGTCGCGCGCGAGCGCAGCGATTCGCTGCCGAAGACCGGCACCAGGCGCTGCGCCAGCGGCCCGAGCGCCGCATCCAGCGCGCGGGCCTGCGACACGTCGGCGAAGCCGGCGTCCAGCCAGAGCTCGATGCCCGGCAAGGCCTCGAGCAGTTGCCGCACGACGGCGAGCTGGCCCGCACCGCCCTGCAGGGCATCGAGGTCGGCGACGTACAGCTGTTGCGCCGCGCAGTGCTCGCACAGGATGCGCGCCACGGTGCGTGGATCGCTGCTGGCGCACAGCGCCGAGTCGATCGGCCGGTAGTGCTGCCGCTCACCCCGCACGGCGCGCACCACCTGGCCTTGCAGCAGGTCGATGACGGGAATGACAGTCATGCAGTTGAACCGAGGAGCATCGATGAAACGGGTTTTCGTCTACGAGTATCTCAGCGGCGGCGGGCTGATCCCGTCGGCCGGCGATGCCACCGTCAACGACGAGGCGGCGGCCGCCGAACTGCTGCCGCTCGGCCTGTCGATGCGCGATGCGCTGGCGCAGGACCTGTTGCAGGTCGACGGTGTGCTGGTGTCGGTGGCCACCAGCGCGCGGGCACCGCGCGTGCCGGGCAATGCCGAGCCGGTGCGGCCGCGGGGCGGCGAATCGCCGTTCGATTTCGTCGCGCGCCAGGCCGCCTTGCATGACGTGGCCTGGGTCGTCGCGCCCGAGACCGGCGGCCTGCTGGCGCGCATGCAGCAGGTGGTCGGTGCCGCGCGCTGGCTGGGGTGCAGCGCGCAGGCCATCGCGCTCACCTCGGGCAAGCGCGCCACGCTGCAGCACCTGGCGGGGCAGGGCGTGACGACGCCGCTCGCCTTCGAACACGTGCCGGAGGTAGACCGCTGGGTGGTCAAGCCCGACGATGGCGCGGGCGGCGTCGCGACCCGGGTGCACACCTGGCAGGACGACGCGCTGAGCGACTGGGACCGGCGTTCGACCGCCGGCAGCCCGATGGCCATCGAGCCCTGGGTCGACGGCGAACCGCTCAGCGTGTCGATGCTGTGCACGGCGCAGGGCAGCGAGGTGCTCAGCGTGAACCGCCAGAACATTGCCATCGATGCGGACGGCGCCTTGTCGTTCGAAGGGGTCGAGGTGAACGCGATCGCGCTCGACAGCGAGCGCGGGCGTGCGCTGTCGCGGCTGGCCGCGCAGGTGGCGAAGGGCATCCCGGGCTTGCGCGGCTTCGTCGGCATCGACGTGGTGTGGCACCCGCGCTGCGGGCCGGTGCTGATCGAGGTGAACCCGCGCGTCACCTGCGCCTACGTGGGCCTGTCGGCGGCGCTCGGCCGCAACCTCGCGGCCGACCTGCTGCGCGAGCATGCCCATGGATGACGCCACCGTCGTCGGCTGGGACATCGGCGGCGCGCACGTCAAGGCCTGCCTGCTGCAGCGCGGCCGCGTGGTCGATGTCGCGCAATGGGCCTGCCCGCTGTGGCAGGGCATCGAGCACCTGGAGCGCGCGCTGCAATCGGCCCGTGAGCGCTGGCCCGCGGCCGTGCAGGCCCGGCATGCGGTGACGATGACGGGCGAGATGGTCGACCTGTTCGAGCACCGCGAGGCCGGCGTGCAGCGCATCGCGGCGCTGCTGTGCGAGGCCTGGCCCGATGCGGCGGTGCAGTTCTTCACCGGCGACCAGGGCTGGTGCGACGGCGAACGCGTGGCCGCGCAGTGGCAGCACATCGCGTCGGCCAACTGGCTGGCCACCGCGATGCACGCGGCGCGCGAACTGGGCGACGGCGTGCTGCTCGACATCGGCAGCACCACCACCGACATCATCGCGTTCAGGCATGGGCAGGTCGTCACGCAGGCGCGCAGCGACGTGCAGCGCCTGGCGACAGGCGAGCTCGTCTACCAGGGCGTGGTGCGCACGCCGCTGTGCGGGCTGGCGCGGCAGATCCCGTGGCGCGGCGAGCGGCTCAACGTGATGAACGAGTACTTCGCGACCGTGGCCGACGTGTACCGCCTGACCGGCGAGCTGGACCCGGYGCACGACCTGTACCCGAGCGCCGACAACGCGCCGAAGGACCTGCCGGCCACGCGCAAGCGGCTGGCGCGGATGATCGGCATGGATGCGCGCGATGCCTGCGACGGCGAGTGGCTGGTGTTCGCGCAGGACTGGCGCGCCGCGCAGGTGGACGAACTGGGCGCGCAGCTGCAGCGCGTGATGGCGATGCACCGGATGTCGGCCGATGCCGTCGTCGTCAGTGCGGGGTGCGGCGACTTCCTGGTGGCCGACGTGCTGGCCGCCGCGCACGGCGCGGCCTGCGCGTGCCGCCGCTACGGCAGCGACCTGGCCCGCCTGGCACTCGGTGCCGCACCGGCGGTGGCGGCCTGGGCGCAGGTGTGCGCGCCGAGCGTGGCGGTGGCGATGCTGCTCGACATGGAGCTGCGCTGATGTGGGTCGTCAAGCTCGGCGGCAGCCTGAGTGCCGACCCGGTGTTGCCGCAGTGGCTGGACCTGCTGGCGCAGCTGGGGGGAGGGCGCGTGACGCTGGTGTGCGGCGGCGGCAGCCTGGCCGACGAAGTGCGGCGCCTGCAATCGCACTGGCAGTTCAACGACCTGGCGGCGCACAACATGGCGGTGCTGGCGATGGCGCAGACCGCCTACCAGTTCAACGCGCTGAACCCCGCGCTGCAGCTGGCGACGAGCCGCAGCGACATCCGGCGCGTGCTGCACAAGGGGCAGACGGCGTTGTGGCTTCCCTTTGAATTGCAGCGCGAGCAGCCGGATGGGCAGACCAACTGGGAGGTCACGTCGGACAGCATCGCGCTCGACCTGGCGCGGCGGCTCAATGCGGAACGGCTGGTGGTGGTGAAGTCGTGCCGGATGGAGGGAGCACCGACGCTGGCGCAGCTGGGCGAGCAGGGCATCGTCGACGCGCGCTTCGCGTCGCTGGCCCAGGGGGCGGCGTTCCCGATCGAGGTCATCCACAAGGGCGACCTGGAGGGGATGCGGGCGTTGCTGTATGGGGAGAACCGGGTGATGGGGGGGGGCCGGGGGTTCTAGCGGGGCACGTGGTGGCCCAATATCCGTCGAGCGACATTGACATGTCCGGCCCCTGGGCGTCAGCGACGATAGTAGTAGGGATCGCCTGGCGGCACCCATTCAGTGAGCACGACCGGCTTCGGTGGGCCATCCGCCTTGGTGCGCGAGCGGCTCTTGCGTTCGAAGCCCGGCACGGTGTCCGCGCTGGCCTCGTGGTACTGCTCCATGGTCACCCGGTGCGCGTCCCAGACATCGGTGACGTGGTCCGCGGGAATGTGGCCGCGGATCACCACCTCCTGCGAGGCTTTCGCGGTGTTCAGGCTGGAGCCCTTGCCGGTGGGGAACACATGCCGCGCCTGGTCGGGATCGGTCATGTCGTAGGACTCCTGGCCGCGCGGCTTGTTGAAGCGTGCCACGCGTCCGCCCGGCGGGCCCTCGGCGGCCCAGGCCGAGGCCACCTTGGCGCTGCGCGTGGCCGAGACGAACTCGCTCTTCCGCTTCGACTTGCTGCCGGCCGTGATGTGCTGGCTGGCGGTCAGTGACGGGTCGAAGCCGTCCGGCGGCCGCAGGCCCCGGCGCGGGTCCTCGTCACGGCGGAGCGAGCGGTACAGCACGTTCGGGTTCTCGCTGTCCGATTCGCCGTCGGACAGGTGATGCGGCGCGCGCGTGCGCGGACGGCTCGTGCTGCTGGCGTGGCTGGTCCGCGACTGGGAAGGTCCGCCCCACTGCTCGTGCGACGAAGGCGCCGGCCCGTAGCCGTAGGGCTGCTGCGGCGGCTGCCCGTAGCCGTGCGACGGCTGCGGCGAATGGCTTGGCTGCGAGGGGGCGTACGAGTAGCTGCGCGGAGGGGAACCGTATCGGTGGTCAATTGGCATGGTGGCGTCCTTGGTTTGCGGCCCATCGTGGGTCAGGCGCCAGATTGACGGCGGGGCAGGCGGTGGACCGCCGCGGATGCGAAGCGAACGATGCGCCGGCGAAACAGATCGGGAAGAAGTCAAGGCATGCGGGTCAGGAGAGAATCGCGGCCTGGACTGCCCCCGGTCGGCCAGGCAGCCCGTCCCTGTCCACGGCTGGTGCCGCCAGACTGCTCATGACCGACGCTCACTACACGACCTTGCCGCAGTGGCCCAACGCTTATCCGGCCAGCGGCGCCAGCGCCACGCTGAAACTCCTCAACGAGGATTTCATCGTGACCGAACTGCCGCTGCAGCAGCCCTCCGGTGAGGGCGAACACCTCTGGCTGGACATTGAGAAGAACGGTGCCAACACCGCCTTCGTCGCCCAGCAGCTGGCCGAGGCCGCCAGCGTGCAGGAAAGAGACGTGGGCTATGCCGGCCTCAAGGACCGCTACGCCATCACCCGTCAGTGGTTCAGCATCTATCTGCCGAAGGGCGAGACGCCCGACCTGACCCTGCTTCAGCACCCGGAATTCAAGGTACTGGGTCAGAGCCGCCACGTGAAGAAGCTGCGCCCTGGCGATCTGCAGGGCAACCGATTTCGCATCGTGCTGCGTGACGTGACCGGCAACCGCGACGCCATCGAGGCCAACCTCCAGGCTGTTGCGTCCCATGGCGTGCCCAACTACTTCGGCGCCCAGCGTTTCGGCCACGACGGTGGCAACGTGATGCAGGGCCGCGCCATGCTGGCGCGCGAGATCCGCGTGCGCAACCCGAAGAAGAAGGGCATCTACCTGTCGGCGGTGCGCTCCTTCGTCTTCAATGAAGTGCTGGCGCTGCGAGTTCAACAGGGACTCTGGGGCAAGACCCTGCCTGGTGACGTGATGGACGAGGCAGGCCGACCCACCGGACCGCTCTGGGGACGAGGCCGCGTGATCACCACCGATCAAGCGCAGGCTCTGGAAAACGGCGTGGCTGAACGTCACGCCACCTTGTGCGACGGCATGGAGCACGCCGGCCTGGATCAGGAGCGCCGCAGCCTGGTGGCGAGCCCGGCGGACATGTCATGGGAATGGCCGCAAGCCCATCAACTGGCGCTCACGTTCTCTTTGCGCGCCGGGAACTACGCCACTTCCGTTCTGAACGAAATCCTCCGCACCACGGAGCCTGACCGGCACACGGAGAACGAATCTGCGGCTGTCGAATGACGGTGTCCTCACCTCGGGTTTGCGGATGGCCGCTCGGGCTGACGAGGGTGGACTTCGGTCAGTCGCGCGGGTGGTGGTCAAAGTCCAGGCCTTCATCGGCGGGGCTGTGGGAAGCCCCATCTCAGCAAAACGGCAGGCCTTTGTCCGTCACGTGCTGATGGTGCATCACGGCCCGGCCCCTTAGGCTGGATCTGCCGGAACGTGAAGCTCGGCGCCAACCCGGAGCCACCATGACAACAAATCACAGCGCCCGCCGCGACGCGACCCAGCTCCGCAAGCCCGCGGCGATGCCCGCTGACGAAACCTCGGTGCCGAGGGCTGCGCGGCAACTGCTGGCCGACCACATCCACCGCTCGCCGCGCATGCAGGCGCAGCGCCGCGCGATGGCGAGTTGGGGCTCGGTGACGCAACGAGCCGTCGCGCAAAGGGAGGATGGGGATGAGGCGTCGTCGCAAGGCGGAGGCCGCACCGGCATCATGGGCGAGAAGCTGGCGGGGATGATCGGCGAGGCCTTCAACTTCCTGGCGGTCGTGCCCAACTACCTGCCCAAGGAAGCGCAGCCTGTTGTGAACATCGTGGCCGGCACCGCGCTGCTCGGTTCTGCCGGCTACCAGTACTGGACGTCAAAGGACGGGGTCGAGAAGATCCAGTCCTTGGCGAATGCTGCGGCAGCCGCAACGCAGTTCACCCAAGGCGTGTTGCAGGCCACTGGGAATGACACCGCGGCCGGCGTTGTGGGGGTGCTGCCCAACTTGATATGGGCCACCGCGGAAGCCTGCAACACCTTCTACAACTACAACAAGTACACCGCCACCATGATCACGGCCGGTGGCATCAAGGCCGTCGGCGCCATCACCAACAGCGTGACTGGCGCCGCCGGTTGGGATTTCGGCATCTACTCCACGGCTGCCTTCGCGATGCTGGGGACGGCCTTGGCTGCAAGCTCCCATGCGTCGGAACTGTGCGAGAAAGAGCAGCCGGCTGAGGACATCGAGGAAATGACGCACTTCGGCGCAGCGCAGGACCAACTCTATGGCACGGCTTGAAATACGGGTGGGCCAGGGTGCCGCTCGAACGGACACGGCACCCGTGGCCTTCGTCAGCCCGGCCGCGCAGCGCGTCGTCTGGCAGGCCCGGGGCTGCGGATGCCATCTGTAGAAGACGCGGGTTTTCAGGCGGACGCAAAGCCGACGCTCGCCAACGTCATATCGCGCTATGCGGCGCCGTCACAGGACACTCCGGACCCTTCGTATGCAAGGGCACTCAGGTTTGGCTCCGAGAGTCGATAGCTGAGTCTTTCCGACACGAGCGCAGCACCGAGGTCTTCGTAGAAGGACATTCCTCGGATATTGGACGCCTTCACCGGCCAGTCGATGCGGCTGCAGCCGTTATCCCGGGCGTACCGAGAAACCCATGCCATGAGTGCCCTGCCGGCCCCTTGGCTCCTCTGGGCCGTACTCACATACAGCTCCTTCAGCTGGCAGTGCCGACGCATATCCGGCGCAAAGTCTACGAGCGAGTAGACGAGTGTGATGGCGGCCAGGCCAAGCACACGATTGCCGTCCGCCGTAGCCACGATCAGGCGGTGTGGCGACCTCGGTCCCAGCAAGTTGTCAAGCAGGTGCTCCCGCACGACATCTCGGGCGATCACGGCGCCTTCGTTGTAGTAGGCATGCAACTCGCAAAGCAGATCAATCAGGGACTCGTATTGCGGCTCAGCAACAAGGTCTACGTGCATTGGGCGCCTCGTGGTTGTCAGCGTCGCACCAGCATACCGGGGCGGCCTTCAAGCGCCGATACACTGACTGCGGGCAGCGTGGCGAAATTTGGTAGACGCATGGCAAAAACCATCCTCTAGAAGGTGCAGGTTCAACCCCTGTCGCTGTCCGTCCAACATCGTCGGCGTTCCAATCTCAACTTCCTCAGGCACCTAGACGCATCGTGCCCAAAGCGGACGCTGCTGACCGACCGCACCTGGCCGACCGTGCCCCTCACCCGACGCCCCGAAAGCGGTCGCACGTGGCGACCGTCCCGGCAGCGATCGATTGCTTGCAGGCGATTCCACGAACATACACTGTCGGCCACAAGCAGCCGATCGCGAACGACTGCATTCGAGTAGCATGGGATCAATGGGCTGGATGGGAATAGTCGTCACGACTGTGCTCGCGCTTCTGCTGGTTGCGCGACCGCGTCTGTGGCCTTACGTCCTTGTAGCGATTGCGCCGGGAGTCGCGCTCGCTCTGTCTGCCCCTGGCGCACCAAGCGACACGGCTCCAACGATTGATTGGCGGCTCACGCTTCTCGCGACTGGCACGATCCTCGGCCTTCCCATCGCTGGTCTAGGCCGGTGGTGGTTGCACAGGCTGCAGTCTCGCCGTGACATGTTCGAATAAGGCGTCAACAGAGCAAACAGCTGTAGCCGGCCACATTCTGCCGCTCGTGGAGGACTGCTTTGGGGGCGCGGAGTTGTGGCAGGCGGCCCCGAAGGTGCTATCTCTAGAATGTTTTCACGTCCCCACATTGCAGGTTTCGCAGGACTGGTGCTCGTACCCCTTGCGGCCTTCTACATTCCGTGGGTCTCCCCGTACTGGACTGTTCCTATTGGCGCGGGATTGGCGATTGTGATGGTTCGACTCAAACCAGGGGCGCCCATCACCGAGTTGGGACTTGCGCCACCTCGCAAATTGGGGCAAGCCGTCCTACTCGGTGCCATGGTAGGGATTGTGCTGGTGCTGTCGAGTCGTCTTCTGCTTGGCCCCGTTATCGACCACGTCACCGCGACGCATCGCGATCTGAGCAGGTTTGACAACTTGCGTGGCAACTGGCGCTCGCTGCTGCCGCTTTTGCCGACGGTCTGGATATCCGCCGGAATTGGCGAAGAAATCGTCTATCGCGGCTATCTCATTTCTCAAACCGCAGAGCTATTGGGAAACTCAAGGCCGGCGCGATTCGCTGCAGTCTTGCTGGCCGCGATCCTCTTTTCTCTGGCGCACGAACATCAGGGGCCGAGCGGTATGCTGCTTACCGGCACGTTGGGCCTGCTGTTCGGCTTACTCGTTCTTCAGCAGCGCGGGAACCTCTGGGCAAATATGGTGGCTCACATCGTGGGCGATACGGCGAGTCTGGTGGCAATCACCCTGAACTGGGATCTGTGGCTCGATCATCTCGGGCGCCATCTGCTTTTTGCGGGATGAACGTCGGTCAGCGTGCGTCTTGCGATACCTCGACAGGCTGCTCAGGGTTGCAAGCCCCTGCGGCTCTGGCGCGCCGCCTTCTCGACAGCGGTGTGCCTCCGTCGCGTCGATGTGAGAACAGCGTCTCGATCATCTTGGAAGCAGTTCCCGGGGCTGGACGATCGTCTCCAAGGCGATCGCGCCCCGCCGATAGCGAATGACCACAGTTTTCCGCAGTGACATAAGCTTCATGGCTCGCCGGGTGTCCGATAGCGAACGGTGGTCATGCGCAACACCATCTATGTCAGTAATCAAATCACCCACCTTGAGTCCTGCCACGTCAGCGGGCCCGCCCGGAAGAACGTCCATCACCGTCTGGCCGGCAGAGTCAAGATTGAGCCACATGCCGATGCGGTCGAAGCTGCCTGTGTCCGGATCTGTCTTGGCGAGAGCCGCCAAGTACAGCGTCTTGCGCGCATAGTCGAACGTCACCACGAACCTCTTCAGCAACCCGCTTCCGACGTTCCCGTCGAAGGATGGGTCGCCGAACACGCCTTTGGTGGCCGCGCTGAGACCGACCACCGGTCGCTGGACAGTAACAGGCCCTAGCGACACGGTGTCAGGGCGCACGGAATACGTGCGCGAAGGGCCACCGACGCCCCACCCGGTTGTCATGGTCACGCCGTGCGGGTATTCGTCCCGCAGCCTGTGGGATGCGACAAACGTGCTCGTCAGCACGAGTTCGTCCCTCGCGCCCGTGTCAATGTTGAAGCGCGCCGATCGCCCGTCGACAGCACCGTCGACCTGAGGCATGTGCAGGTAGTAGCGCATCGGCAGGGGAATACCCAGCGACGCCTGCTTGGCCGGTTCGAAGCGTTGCGGGTCGATCAGCGTGATCGTGCGAGCCCCGTAGTCGACCATGACGACGAAACGTTCGCAAAACTCCGCTCCCAGCATTCCACCGAGTTGGAGGCCTTCAACCTCGGGGGGACTGAACTCGAGGGTCAAAAAAGTCTGATCGGCCAGCACCGCACCGCCAGCATCAATTTCGCCGATGCGGGCATAGCCGCCGGTGACCACCGTCTCTCCCGAGCCCGAGGTCGACGTCGATCCCTTGACGTTCAGACCCAGCGCCGCCACCGTCGACGGCGTGACGATGTTATGCCCACCGGTGTCGACCATGAAGGCAAACGGGCCACGCCCATCGACCTTCACATCGACGAGGATGTGGTTGTTGACCAGGCGGAAAGGAAGTGTCGTCTCGCCCGCGGGCGGCAATTTCCAATCCCGCGGGTTGTCGTCTGGCATGGCGTACGCGGCCGGCATTTTTGGCTCGCCGCGAGCAACGTCTTTGAGGAGCAGCGTTTCCTTGCTATCCGGACTGTCGCCGTACATGATTTCGATCCGCATCGGCACGACTCGGCCATCGACACTGCGATAGTCGTCAAAGGTTGTTTCCACCGTCGTCCCGAAGCTCTGCGCCTCGCGTAGCCGGCGCAGGGTGCGCGTGCTGGCATCGAACCATGCCTCGAACGGCTTTCCGCCTGGCGGCGTCACGCGGATTCCACCGCAGCCGATCGACTCGAGCGACGCGCCGCCGCGGTCGGCGCGCAACCAAAGATTGGCGTTCCTGTAGGCCTCGTTGATCGCCAGCGAACGGCGATCTCCGCCTTCTTGAGATGTGACGAAACCCGACAGGTCGCGGAGCCAGGCCAGGTGGCCGTCAAAGCCCTCGCCGCCGGTCATGATCCCGGCCCGCAGTTCTCTGCGGTAGATGCCGGTCTGCAGATCGATGGTCACTGTGCTTTCGCCGGTGAGGCCGGCGCTTTGGAATGCATAGCGGCCCGACCACGTTCCACGGCTCTCGACGGGTGCCGAGATCGCGGCACGATAGTCATCCAGCAGGCGATCAGGCTCGTGTGCRGACATACAAGTGGCCGCGGCAAGTAGGGCGTTCAAGAGGACCATCGGATGGTGTGTTCTCGTTGTGGATCGACTGTCGACCGCCCCTGGCAAGCGGCTTTGCGAGCCGCAGACAGAGGCTTCCATATGAAGCCGCTTGGCCAGGATCTGGTCCAGGGGCATCTCGGCGCCCTTACCGGAGGCAAGGGTCCTGCGATGGAATTGGTTCAACAGACCTTGTCGTGGCGGATGATACGAAACTCGAGTCGCCGCGAGGGAACGGCACATCGCGGTAGCCAGCGGCAGCGACACCGCCATCGCGACAAGCCTTCTTCGCGTCGGGGCGTATGCCATCGGATGTGCTCGTGGCGGACGCGCGGTGGCGAGCTTGGCGCCGCGCATTGTCTGGTCGAAAGAGAACCCGATGTTCTTTCTTGACACGGAAGCATCTGCTTTGCGGCAGGGTTTTGCCTCCCGCGAATGTCGCCGATGGGTCGACTGTGTGAGTTCCCGGGCGCGCAGAGCGGACGTCCCGCCGCGCCAGGTCGAGGCGCAGACGAACCGCTKTCCATCCAGCGTTGCCGAGGGCGCCTCTCAGCGTCAGCAGTGCCGCGGTGAGCGGACATTCGAAGTCTCCCGCTGACCGGCCGCAACCGCTGCAGAGGAGGCGTTCTAGACGTCGCCCGCAAACGCAGACCTCGCGAGTTCGTGCCGAAACTCTTCTCTTCTTCCCTCACAAGGCTGTATGACCTCCGGAAACTGAACGAGGCCAGTGGCGCTCCGGTTGCAGTTTGCGGTCGTCGCCCTCCGCTTGCGAGAATGGCGCCCCGCCCGAAGATCCGACGACATGAACGACCCTCAGCAGACCCGCCGCATCCTCGACAAGCTTGCGCGGGCCCGGGTCGCCGATCCCAAGTTGGAGGTGTTCGGCGCCGATGCACACGGCTACGCTGTCCACGCGCCGGCCAGCCCGCGCACCGTGAGCGACTTCGAAGCACGGCTCACCATCGCGCTGCCCGAGGCCTATCGACGGTTTGTGCTTGAAGTGGGCAATGGCGGAGACGGATACGAAGGCTCGGCGGCCGGGCCGTTCTACGGCATCTACGGGTTGGGTGACGGCATGGCGCCGCGGGAGCGCGACCGGCTCACCAAGCCTTGCATCCTGTCGCCGGGCATGTCGCAACCCGATTGGGACGGGCTCGTGGCTGGGCTGGGCCTGAGTGACGAACTTGATGGCGTCGACTATGAGGAGGCGTTAGACAAGCTGTTCGCTGGCGTGCTGCCGGTGGGCACGCAGGGCTGTTCCCTCTATCACGGCCTGGTGCTCAATGGCGCGCACGCGGGACGCGTCGTCAACTTCGACACCGAATACCACTCGCCGCCCGTCTTCGCGTTCGAGCCTGACTTCCTCGCCTGGTACGAGCGCTGGCTGGACGAAGTCATCGCGGGCGACCTTGTGCAGAAGACCCCCTCGTGGTTCGGCTATACGCGCGGCGGGCCCGAGGCCCGACTGCTGGCCGGGTGGCTGAGCAGCGACGACGCGCAAACGGCGCAGGAGCATCTCGCCGGGCTGCTGTTCAAGAAGCGGCTCAGCGAAGTAACGTTGGACTCACTGGTCCAGCCCCGGCCCCACGCGCTGGCGCATCGTTCACTCGTCTGCCAGATCCTCTGCAAGCACGACCCCGTCAAGGCCAAGCCGCTGCTGGCCGAGCTGGCTGCGCAGGAGCCGCTGATTTTTCTGCAGTGCCTGCATTGGTACGCCCGTGACCACGCAACTCAGTGGCAAGTCGAGATCCTGGCCATTGCCGACCGCATCACCGACCTGGAAACCTTCCGGTTCTTCACCTATGTGCTGGAAGCCCTGCCCGTGGACCGCGGCCCCATCCTGGCCCCATTCACCGGCCACGAGCAGGCCGGCATACGCCGCCAAGCCTTGTACGCGCTGGGCAAGGTGCCGGACCGGCGGCCGCACCTGCATTGCTTCATCGCCGGGTTGGCCGATGAAGACAGCTTTGTCGTCCACGCCGCGCTGCAGGCGCTGGCGGGCCTCAAGGACCACTCACTGCTTCCCCACTATCGCCGCGTGGCCGAACGCTACCCCGAAGAACGAGACAACGTGCTCATCAACCTGGACCATCGACTCAAGGAGTTCGGCACCACACGCGCCGCTTTTCTGCCGGCGCCGTCCGAGGCAACGCGTGAGCACGCATCGCCTGACGAGGCTCGGGACAAAGGGTCAGTCTCCTGGATGCGGCACCTTGCAAATCGACTGACGCGGCGCAACGGCAGTCGATGAACGCCGACGAGCCCGATCAACGGGCTTTCACCACAAAGGCATGCAGCTCGGCGAACAGCCCGTCGCGAAGTCGCCAGACGTCCGAGTAGTGGTGAAGCGCGGCCTTTCCGTGCTCAGGGCACTACAAGCAGTTCATCATCGGCATTTGCAGCGCAGTGTCTATTTCTCGCGGTGCGGATCGTCGTGAGACAGTCAATCAACGCATCCGTCTTGCACCAAGACCGATAGGAATCTGCCGATGAAACTCCTGCTCACGTCCGGTGGCGTCAAGAACGCCAGCATCCACGGCGCATTGCTCAGCCTGCTGGGCAAGCCCATCTCCGAGTGTTCGGCGCTGTGCATCCCCACCGCCAGCTATGGCCATCCGATGGCAGGTCCGCAGGCGGCCTGGCGGTTCGTCGCGGGGCGGCAGTCGATCTGCCCGATGGTCGAGCTGGGGTGGAAGTCGGTGGGCCTGCTGGAGCTCACGGCGCTGGCCAGCATCGGCGAAACGCGCTGGGCTCCGTGGGTTCGTGCGGCAGATGTTCTCCTGGCGGACGGTGGCGATGCCTTGTACCTCGCCCACTGGATGCGCCAGTCAGGCCTGCTGACGATGCTTCCGTCGCTACGACACGCGGTGTGGGTCGGCTTGAGCGCGGGCAGCATGGTGATGACGCCGAAGGTCGGCGACGCGTTCATCGAGATGAGGCCGCCGATGACCGGCGAAGACCGCGCGCTGGGGCTGGTCGATTTCTCCATCTTCCCGCACCTGGACTATCCCGGCTTCGATGAAAACACCATGGCATGCGCCGAGCGGTGGGCGGCCACGATTGGCGTCCCCGCCTATGCCATCGACGACCAGACCGCCATCCAGGTCGTCGATGGCACGGCCACGGTCGTCAGCGAAGGAAACTGGCGCTACTTTGGGGGTTGAGCTTCGCCAGGTACCGCGCAGCCTCCGCCAAGCCGCGCACCTTTTGCGCATCCAGCGTCGACGCACGGTCCCCACCGCACACCGCGCTGCGGAACCCGGCGAAGTCGGGCGCCAGTTCACGCAATGCCGGCAGATCCGGCAACAGCAAGGCACCGGCCAGCCCGGCCAGCTTGCCGGCCTCGCGCACCGTCGCCACGAAGCGCTGCAACTCCGTTGCGCCCACGCACGCAAAGATGCTCCCGGCCCGCTTGTCCGCCGTGTCCGCCATCACCGCCGGGAACCCCAGCCGGCAAGCTCGCGCAATCAGCCCGGTGTCAAGCCCCGCATCCGCAATGAACACCGGCACCACCGCATGCCGACTTTCCGCCAGCATGTCGAGCACCTCTGCAGCATCCGGTGAGCGCTCAATGCCAACCTTGACGTAGTCGACCCCGCAAGCCCCCACCGCTTCCACACGCGCTTCGATGAGATCGAGCTGATCCATCCCCACATCCCCAATCGTCGCGCTGATCGGCAACGCAATTCCCCGTTCCCGCAACCCCCGCACGACCGCCCGGATCGTCGCCACCGGCAGCCCCCCCAGCGCGCCCTCGCGCGGCTCCTTCAGGTCGATGAAATCCACCCCGCCTTCCGCCGCCAGCAAGGCCTCGTCCAGATCCCGCACGCTCACCAGCAGCCGCATGCGCGTCATCACCGCGCCTCCTTCTTCGCATCACCCGCCCGATGCCGCACCACCGCCTCCCGCAACCACCCCCAGGCCTCGCGCTCCCCGTCCCCCGCCGTCTTGTCGATCGCAATCTGCAGGTACGCCATCTCCGCATCGATCTTCTCCGCCGCCAGCATGTGCAGCCGGCTCACCAGCACCGCCCCTTCGATCACCGCCGCCTGCGCGCGGTTGAATCCGATGAACGGCCCATGCGCCACCTCATGCACTCGCGCCATCCGCAGCACCGGCCGCTGCACGTCGTCGCGCCTTTCGGCCAGCGCCAGCTCCACATGCCCCAGCGCATTCGCCAGCCGCCGGCCTTCGATCTTCTCGGCCGCCACCAGCGGCCACAGCTTGCGCCCCGTCACGCAACCGGCGAACACACGCGTGTCGGTCAGCAGGTTCAGCACCGCATGGCCGGTCGCGACGATGTTGTCGTGCGTGGCCGACGGCTTGAACGGCATCAGCACCACGTGCTCGCCCTGGTAGCGCACGCCCATCGGCGCCACATGCGGCACGCCGTCGGCCGACAGCGTGGTCACCACCGTTTCGTAGATGACGTCGTTCATTCTTTCGTGTTCCTCGCCTGGCCGGTGGTCATCGTGGTCCCCGGTGCACACCAGCTGTTCAGATCCTGCGCCCGCGTCTCCACCGCCACGCCCCAGTCGAGCGGCTGGTCCTGCACGTAGCGCTTGCCCAGCTTCCACGCGATCTCGGCATGCGCCAGCTCCACGCCCATGTAGAACGCGTGCGCCGCATCGTGCTCCAGCTTCAGCTGCGGCCACAGCTCGAAGGCGCCTTGCCCGAGCCGCAGGCCGTCGCGGTTGTAGACATGCAGCCCGAGCGGCGAGACCTGCACGCGGAAGTTCGGGTCGCGCACCTGCGCCGCGGTCTCGGCGATCTCCTGCGGCGTGTCGGGGAACGGGTGCTTGGCATGCACCGTCATCAGCGCATCGCTGATGCCCTTGGGCAGGCGGCCGTGGCTGGCCGCGGCATGCATGATGCGGCGCGCCCAGTCGGCCTCGCGCACCGCGCGGCGCGCATGCGGGCTCACCTGCGTGGTCAGCACCGCGGCCACGTTCAGCTCGGCGGCGATGCCGAACAGCAGCGCGTTGATGCCGCTGGTGTCGGCCTCGGTCAGCTCGGTCACGTTGCCGATGCCCAGCATGATCGGCGCGTCCGGAAAGCGCTCGCGCAGCCGGTGGTAGCGCACGATCGACGCGGTCAGCCCGAACGGGATCGGGTCGAGGATCGAATCGGCGATGTACGGCTTGCCCATGCGCTGCATCTGCTCGACGGCCGCATGCAGCGAGGCCTCGTCGGCCGGCGTGCGCGGGATCAGCACCGGCACCGCCTCCACCTCGCCGGCCACCCACAGCGTGTCGAGCGTCAGGCTCAGCAGGTAGTCGGCACCGGCCCGGCCGCCGCGCAGCAGTTCCTGCGCATCGTTCGAATCGACGCTCACCAGGAAGCCCTCGGCCTTCAGCGCCTGCACGCTGTCGGCCAGGTGGTCGAAGCGCGTCGCCGGCAGGCTGCCGAGGTCGATCACGTCGGCGCCGTCGGCGCGCAACTGGCGCGCGCGCTCGACGATGCCGTCCACCGACAGGTTCGGTGCGTCGACGATCTCGGCAAAGATCGCGACCTCGTACTCGCTCAGGTCCATCGGCCTGGCTGCGCGGTTGAAGAAGCGCGGCAGGTCTTTCAGCTCCTCGGGGCCGCGCTGCACCGGGATGCCGTAGTGCTGCGTCAGCGCGTCGAGGTCGCCGCGGCAGCGGCCCGGCACCAGGATGCGGTCGGCCCGAACCGGGCCGGGCACGCGGCGCGCGATCATCTCGGCCGTCATCAGCGCGGCCACCTGCAGGCCCAGGTCGCGCACCTCCCAGGTGAAGGGCGCCGACTCGATGCCGCCCAGCACCCGCTCCAGGCTGGGCCGGGCCAGGTGGCCGGTCAGGAAGACGATGTGTTCTACGGGCTGGTCCATGCGAGGGCGAGCTCCTTCAGGCGCGCATCGAGCGCGGCCTCCAGTTCGGCGGGGGAGCACACCACATGGCAGAAGTCGATGTCGCGAAGGCGGTCCACGTTGTCCAGTTCGATGCGCCGCGGGCGCAGCGTCACCCAGTCGTGCGGCGACTTCGTCACCACCACCGGTTCGGTGTCGCATGCAAACACGATGCCCGGGATGCCGAGCTTGCCGGCCTGCGCGAACATGTTGGTGGGCAGCGTGTCGCTGAAGCCGAAGGCGCACTTGGCCACCGTGTTGCTGGTGGCCGGTGCCAGCACCACCGTGTGGTACACGTCGTCGTACAGCATGCCGACCGGCACGCCGCTCGCGGTCTTGTCGCGGAAGACCCGGAAACGCGGCTTCAGCTCCTCGAACGGCATCTTGTAGATCGCCAGCACCTCCTCGCCTGCGGCCGACAGGAACAGGTCGCAGGCCGGCAGCCGCGCGGCCAGCGCCATCGATTCGTCGAGGAAGTGGCCCGAGCCGGTGATGCACCACGCAAAGCGCGAACGCGGCGCCGCGTCGACCGGCGGGGCGTCGTCGTCGCCGAGCGGGGTCAGCGCATCACTCGGGGTGCGAGATTTCAATGTGGAGCTTGTGGAGCTTGCGGTAGAGGGTGTTGCGGCTGACATCGAGCGCCTTGGCGACATTGCTGACGTTCCAGCGGTGCTGCTCCAGCATCTGCAGCAGCACCTGCCGTTCGTTGACCTGGATCGGGTTCAGCTTCAGCGGCGGCGTGGCGCTGTCGGCCACGGCGGGCAGGGCCGGCAG
>NZ_JBFUFQ010000116.1:0-17390 GCF_056403355.1 Rhizobacter sp. P2_H3
GTCGAAGATCGGCTGGAACTCCAGCGGCTTCGACTTCAGGTAGCCGCCCAGCGCGAAGTTGTGCAGCTCCAGCAGCTCGCGCAGCTTCTTCGCGAAGCGCTCCGGATGCTTCAGGTCCTGCACGCGCAGCGCGCGGCGTGCCACCTTGTCTTCATACGCCGGCCCGATCCCCTTGCCGGTGGTGCCGATCTTGCCGGCGCCGCTGGTCTCGCGCAGCGCCTCGCGCGCCTTGTCGACCTCGACGTGGAACGGCAGGATCAGCGGGCAGGATTCGCTGATGAACAGGCGCGAACGCACCTCGAGCCCGATGGCCTCCAGGCGCTCGATCTCGCCGAGCAGGTGCACCGGATCGACGACCACGCCATTGCCGATGTAGCAGGCCACGCCCTCGCGCATGATGCCCGACGGGATCAGCTGCAGCGCCGTCTTCACGCCCTTGATCACCAGCGTGTGGCCGGCGTTGTGGCCGCCCTGGAAGCGCACCACCGCCTGCGCGTGGTCGGTCAGCCAGTCCACCACCTTGCCCTTGCCTTCGTCACCCCACTGGGTGCCGACCACGACCACGTTGTGGCCGCCGCGTGTCTGTTCCATGTCTGTCCTGTCCAATGTCTCGAATGGGTGGATCGGCAGGCGGCGTCAGAGCGCTCGCACCTGCCACTGGCCGGCCTGCGCGACCAGCTCGCGGTCGCAGTCGAATTCCTGGCCTTCGTGTTCATGCCCCGGCAGGATGCAGACGACCGACTCGCCCTGCTCCCTCAGTTGCCGGATCGCGGCGCGCAGCGAGGCATCCTCGCCMCAGGGTGCACGGATCGCCGCCCGCATCGCCCGCGGCGGCGCGATCAGCACCAGCTCCTTCAGGTCGATCAGGCTGAAGCCGACTGCGGGCCGCGTGCGGCCGAACACCGCGCCGACCTCGTCGTAGCGGCCGCCGCGCGCCACCGCATCGCTGGAGCCGGCGGCATACACCGCGAAGCGCGCGCCGCTGTAGTAGTCGTAGCCGCCCAGGTCGGCCAGGTCGAAGCCGATGCGCACGCCGGCGTGGGCCTGCTTCAGGTGCTGCGTGAGCCACTGCAGGTCGTCGAGCGCCGCGGTGATCAGCGGCAGCGCGGGCAATTGCGTGCGGGCTGCCGCCAGCACCTCTTCGCCGCCATACAGCCGCAGCAGCGCCAGCAGGCCGCTGCGCGACGGCTCGGGCAACGACGCCGTGAGCTCGACCACGCTGGGTTGGTCCTTCGCGGCCAGCGCGGCATACAGCGCGGCCACCGCCGACGCCGGCAGGCCGCTGCCGGCCAGCAGCGCCCGCACGATGCGTGCGTCGCCCATGTCGAGCGTCAGCTGGTTCGCACCGGCGCGCTGCAGCAGGTCGAGCGCGAGTTCCTGGACTTCAAGGTCGGCCTCGAGGCCACGGTGGCCATAGATCTCGGCACCGAACTGCAGCGGCTCGCGCGTCACGTGCAGGCCGGCCGGGCGGGTGTGCAGCACCGGCCCGCAGTAGCACAGCCGGGCCACGCCCTGGCGGTTCAGCAGGTGCGCATCGATGCGCGCGACCTGCGGCGTGGTGTCGGCGCGCACGCCGATCGTGCGGCCGCTGAGCTGGTCGATCAGCTTGAAGGTCTTCAGGTCGAGTTCACGGCCGGTGCCGGACAGCAGCGATTCGATGTGCTCCAGCAGCGGCGGCATCACCAGTTCGAAGCCGTAGCTGCGAGCCCCGTCGAGCAGGTCTCGACGCAGATCCTCGATGCGCCGCGCCTGCGCAGGCAGGACGTCGGCGATGTGCTCGGGCAGGAGCCAAGCAGACGACATGTGAATCACCGGGTATTAAAAACGAGATTGTACCGGGGGGATGACCCACCCCCGAGGCGCTGACGCGCCTCCCCCTCGAGGGGGCGCCACCACTGGACCGGCGGAGCCGGATCCACGGTGGCCGTTGGATCCACGCCTGCCGACGCCGCGTTCAGCCCAGACAGAAGTAGAGCGCGATGAGTCCGGCCAGCATGCTGCTCAACCCGATGAACCGGATCTGGCCGTCAGACAGCCGGGTCGCTCGCTCGAACACCCGCCGCCAGGCGCCCGGGCTGATGAACGGCAGTACGCCCTCCAGCACCAGCATCAACGCCAGCGCGGCCAGCAGGGTGTCCGACATGAATCGCGCAGGTCACTCGGCGGCAGCAGAGGCGGCGTGCTTCTTGACGCGCGCCGGCGCCGCGGCGGACTCGCGCCCGGGGCCGCGCATCGCCTTGAAGAACTCGCCCGACGGATCGACCACCATCACGTCGGACTTGCTGCGGAAGGTTGCGCGGTAGGCCTCGAGGCTGCGGTAGAACTGGGCGAACTGCGGATCGCGGCCGAACGACTCGGCATAGATCGCCGACGCCTTCGCATCGCCATCGCCCTGCACCTTCTGTGCATCGCGGTACGCCTCGGCGACGATCACCTCGCGCTGGCGGTCGGCATCGGCGCGGATCTTCTCGCCTTCGGCCGCACCGGTCGAACGCAGCTCGTTGGCCACGCGCTTGCGCTCGGATTCCATGCGGCTGTAGACCGAGCTGGTCACGTTGGCCGAGAAGTCGACGCGCTTGATCCGCACGTCGATGATCTCGATGCCGAAGGCCTTCGCCTCGTCGGTCAGGCGCACCCGCACACCCTGCATCACGCGGTCGCGGTCGGTCGCGAGCATCGCCTGCACCGTGCGCTTGGTCACCTCTTCGTTGAAGGCGGCCTGCACGATCGGGCTCAGGCGGTTCTCGACATTGCGCATGTCGGTGCCGTTGTTGCGGATGAACTGCTTCGGATCGATCACGCGCCACTTGACCAGCCAGTCGATGACCAGGCTCTTCTTCTCGGCGGTGAAGATCGGGCGCGTCTCGGGGCTGTCCAGCGTCTGCACGCGGCGGTCGAGGAAGACCACGTTCTGCAGCGGCGGCGGCAGCTTCGCCTTCAGGCCCGGTTCGGAGATGACTTCCTTGATCTCGCCCAGTGCATAGATGACCGCGAACTGGCGCTGGTCGACGATGAACAGGACGGAGGACAGCAGCATCAGTGCCACCAGGGCACCGGCGACGAGCATGGCGAGTCGATTCATGGTGAGCTTTCTGCGGTTCTCTTCGCCGTGGGATCAGCGGCCGTCGCGGTCGCGGCTGCGCTGGCCGTCGCGCGAGCGGATGTCGACGCTGCCCGGGGTGCCGGCCGGGGCCTCGGTGGGCGTGGTGGCCGGCGCCGTGGTGGCCGGCACGGCACTGCCGACCTGCTGCATCAGCTTGTCGAGCGGCAGGTACAGCAGGTTGGAGTTGTCGCGCGTGTCGACCATCACCTTGCTGACGCTCGAATAGACCTGCCGCATCGTGTCGATGTACATGCGGTCGCGCGTGACCCCGGGCGCCTTCTGGTACTCGGTGAACACCTGGTTGAAGCGTTGCGCATCACCCTCGGCCGTCGCGACGACGCGGGCCTTGTAGGCCTCGGACTCCTCGCGCAGCCGTGCAGCCGTGCCTTGCGCCTTCGGGATCACGTCGTTCGCATAGGCCTGCGCCTCGTTCTTCGCGCGCTCGCGGTCGGCACCGGCGCGGAACGCATCGTCGAACGCGGTCTGCACCTGCTCGGGCGCCTGCACGCTCTGCACGTTGACGTTGACGATCAGGATGCCGGTGCGCAGCCGGTCGAGCTGGGTCTGGATCGACTTGACGAGATCGATCGCGATCGCATCGCGCTGCTCGTACAGCACCGAGTCCATGTTCGCCTTGCCGACGATCTCGCGCACCGCCGATTCGGCGGCCTGCTCGACGACGATGTCATCGGGGTTGCGGTTCTCGTACAGGTACGAGCGCGCATCCTTCAGCCGGTACTGCACGCTGAAGCGGATGTCGATGATGTTCTCGTCCTGCGTCAGCATCGACGAATCGCGCAGCCCGGTGGCCTGCACCACGTTGCTGCGGCCGATCTCCTTGGTGCGCAGCTGCGTGACCGGCACCGTCTCGTGGGCCTGGAACGGGTACGGGAAGCGCCAGGTGAAGCCGGCGTCGACCGTGTGACTGTACTTGCCGAACGAGGTGATGACCGCCTGCTGGCCTTCCTGCACGATGAAGAAGCCGCTGAAGGCCCAGATCAGCACGACCACGCCGGCGATCAGGCCGATGCCGATGCCGGCGCTGCGCATGTCGGGGCCGCCGCCATTGCCACCGCTGCCGCCGCCCGAGCCGTTCGAGCGCTGTCCGCCCTTGCCGCCGAACAGGCCGCTCAGCTTGCGGTTGAAATCACGCCACAGCTCGTCGAGGTCGGGCGGGCCGTCGCCGCGGCCGCCGCTGTTCAGCACCGGGGCCTGGACGCCGGAGCGCGCACCGCGCAGGCTGGCGAAGGCCGCGCCGCCCAGACCGGACAGCAAGGCCTTGGCTGCATGGGCCACGTCACGAACCTGCGAGGCGGGGCCGGCGGCAGGCAGAACTGGGTTGGAGCTCATGGTCATGTGGGTGTGCAGAGGATTCGGGCTCACGCTGCGGCGTCGGGCAGCTCGGACGGATCCGAGGGATACGCCAACGGCGGAGTTGAGGATGAATGCATGGCGTTCAAGTCGTCCTGCAGCGTGCCGGCCACCGCGGCCGACAGGATGCGGCGCAGTTCCGGCAGGCCGCGGCCGTCGAGCGCGCTGACGAAGACGCGTGGGACTCGCACGCCGCCTTCAAGTTCCAGCACGTCGGCGTGATAGCGGGGGTGCTGCGCGAATTCGAGCTTGTCGAGCTTGTTGTAGACCAGCACCTGCTGGATGTCGGCCGCGCCGATGTCGCCCAGCACGCGCTGCACCTCGGCCATCTGCTCGGCCAGCACCGGGCTCGCGGCATCGACCACGTGCAACAGCAGGTCGGCGTCGGCCGCCTCCTGCAGCGTCGCCTCGAAGGCCTCGACCAGCTTGTGCGGCAGGTCGCGGATGAAACCGACGGTGTCCGAGAGCGCGGCCGAGCGGCTGATGTCTTCGAGGTAGAGCTGGCGCGTGGTGGTGTCGAGCGTCGCGAACAGCTGGTCGGCCGAATAGCTCTTCGCCTTCACGAGCGCATTGAACAGCGTCGACTTGCCGGCGTTCGTGTAGCCCACCAGCGAGACGCGGAAAGTGCCGCTGCGCTCGCGCGAGCGGCGTTGCGTGTTGCGCTGCTTCTTCACGCGCACCAGCCGCTCCTTCACGGACTTGATGCGCTCGCCGATCATGCGGCGGTCGAGTTCGATCTGCGCCTCGCCGGGGCCGCCGCGGTTGCCGATGCCGCCGCGCTGGCGCTCCAGGTGGCTCCAGCGGCGCACCAGGCGTGTCGACAGGTACTGCAGCCGCGCGAGTTCGACCTGCAGCTTGCCCTCGTGGCTCTGCGCCCGGGCGGCGAAGATCTCGAGGATCAGCATCGTGCGGTCGGCGACGGCCACGCCCAGGTGGCGCTCGAGGTTGCGCTGCTGTGCCGGCGACAAGGCCTGGTCGAACAGCACCGCTTCGGCCTGGTGGCCGAGCACCAGGGCCTTGATCTCGTCGGCCTTGCCGGAACCGACGAACAGCGCCGGGTCGGGCGACTTGCGCCGCGCCGTGACGCGTGCCACCGGCAGGTCGCCGGCCGACTCGGCCAGCAGCGCGAGTTCATCGAGGCTCGCATCGAAATGCGAACCACCGTGCGAACCGCCGCCGAAATCGACGCCCACCAGGATGGCGCGCGGCAACGCAGCCTGCGCCGCGGCGTTGGAGCCAGCAGCGCTCATGCGGGACGCCGCCTCGGAAGTTGGTGGCGCACCCACCCGGGCGACCTCAGCGGTCTCAGGTCTGCTCCGGCGCCTCGGCGGCGTGGAAGTTCACCGCGCGGCCGGGCACGACGGTCGAGATCGCGTGCTTGTAGACCATTTGCGTCACGGTGTTGCGCAGCAGGACGACGTACTGATCGAAAGATTCGATGTGGCCCTGCAGTTTGATGCCGTTCACGAGGTAGATCGACACCGGAACATGCTCTTTGCGAAGCAGGTTCAGAAACGGGTCTTGTAGAAGCTGCCCTTTATTGCTCACGATATGCTCCGTGATGGAAAGTGATGGAGGTCGTCACGTTAACACAGCGCCGCGCTGCATCGCAGCATGGCGGGCCAAATGAAGCAATCTTTGTCGGTCACTCTTTGTCGGCGAACGGGTTGCTCGACGAGCGCATCTCGATGCGCAGCGGGGTGCCGACCAGCTTGAAGTGCGCCCGGAAGCGCCCTTCGAGGAAGCGCTTGTACACGTCGGTCACGTGCTCGAGCGAGTTGCCGTGGATCACGATCACCGGCGGGTTCATGCCGCCCTGGTGGGCGTAGCGCAGCTTCGGGCGGAAGGCGCCGGCGCGCTTGGGCGTCTGGAACTCCACCGCCTCGTGCAGCAGCCGTGTCAGCACCGGCGTCGTCATCTTGCGGGTGGCCGACGCATGCGCATCGGCTATGCCCTGCCAGACCGGGCCGAGCCCCTGCCGCTTGATGGCCGAGATGCGCAGCACCGGTGCGAACTTCAGGAATGCGAGACGCTGCTCGATCGAGCGCTCGAGCGTCTGCTTCTGGTAGTCGTCGATGGCATCCCACTTGTTGACGGCCACCACCACCGCGCGGCCGCTCTCGAGGATGTAGCCGGCGATGTGCGCATCCTGGTCGGTCACGCCCTGGGTCGCGTCGAGCAGCAGCAGCACGACGTTCGCGTCGGCGATGGCCTGCAGCGTCTTGACGACCGAGAACTTCTCGATCGCCTCGAACACCTTGCCCTTGCGGCGCAGCCCGGCGGTGTCGATCAGCTCGAACTTCTGCCCGTGGCGCTCGAACGGCACGGTGATCGCGTCGCGCGTCGTGCCCGGCTGGTCGAACGCCACCAGGCGCTCCTCGCCGAGCCAGGTGTTGATCAGCGTCGACTTGCCGACGTTCGGCCGGCCGGCGACAGCCAGGCGGATCGGCGCACCCTCTTCCGGCTCCTCGGGCTCTTCGTCGAACGGGAAGTCTTCCAGCGCGGCCTCGGTCAGGCTGCGGATGCCCTGGCCGTGCGCCGACGAGATCGGGTGCGGCTCGCCCATGCCGAGCTCGTAGAACTCGCCCAGCAGCGGCGAGTCGACCATGCCCTCGGCCTTGTTGACGGCCAGCAGCACCTTCTTGTTGACCGAGCGCAGGTAGCGGGCGATGTCGTGGTCGTGCGCCGACACACCGGCGCGCACGTCGACGACGAAGATCACCGCATCGGCCTCGGCGACGGCCTGGCGCGTCTGCTTGGCCATCTCCTTGACGATGCCGGTGGTGCTGTCGGGCTCGAAGCCGCCGGTGTCGACGACGATGAACTCGCGGTCGCCCAGGCGGCCGTCGCCGTAGTGGCGGTCGCGCGTGAGGCCGGCGAAGTCCGCGACGATCGCGTCGCGGCTCTTGGTCATCCTGTTGAACAGGGTCGACTTGCCCACGTTGGGGCGGCCGACGACCGCGATCACAGGTTTCATTTCAAATCCCTCAACATCGCCGCAGTGTGCGACGGCAGCTCGATCCAGCGGCCACCGTGGAGCCGGCTCTGCCGGGCCACTGGTGGCGCCCCCTTGAGGGGGTGGCGCGAAGCGCCTCCGGGGGTGGTCGTCATTTCACTCGGGGCGGAAGGCGAACAGGCCGCCGTTGTGCGTCGTGACCAGCAGCGTGGTGCCGCTCAGCACCGGCGTGCCGACCACCGGGCTGCCATCGGTCGGCAGGCGCAGCTTGAAGCTGCCGTCGGCGGTCGAGAGCCAGTGCACATAGCCCTCGACATCGCCGAACACGGCCATCTTGTTGACGATCAGCGGCGACGACAGGTTGCGGTACAGCAGCTTCTCGACGCTCCACGCCACCTCGCCGCTGGCGGTGCGCCACGCGGTGATGCGGTCGCTGGCATCGGCCGCGACGGTCACGTCCGCGTCGGCCGCGACACCCTGCAGGCCGCCGACATTGCGCGTCCACGCGAGGCTGCCGCGCTCGGCATTGACGCAGGCGACAGCCGCCTGGAAGGCGCGCGCGCAGACGCTGTCGCCGACGCGTGCGGCCGGCGCGACCAGGTCGGCCAGGCGCTCGATCTCGTTGGTGCCGCGCGGTGAGGCCAGCGACACCTCCCAGCGCACGGTGCCGCGCAGCGGGTCGAGCCCGGTGAGCTTGGCACCCTGCCCGACCAGCAGCGTGTCCTTGAACGCCATCACGACGCCCGGCTGCGACAGCGTCAGCGCATCGCCCGGGCGCTGGAAGCTCCACAGCTTGCGGCCGTCGATCGCGTCGAAGGCCTGCACCACGCGGTCGACACTCATCACGAAGACGCGTTCGCCGGCCACCAGCGGCGCGCTGCTGACGCGCGCCGGCAGCTGCTTGCGCCAGATCTCCTTGCCGGCATCCAGCGTGACCAGCTGGTTGTCGCGGGTCACGACGCTCACGAAGCGGCCGTCGCTTCCGACGCCGGCGCTGAGCCGGCCATCGGCCTGGCCGCGCCAGACTTCCTGGCCGGTGTCGGCACGCCAGGCGTAGACCGTGCCGTCATCGCTGGCGCCGATGAAGTTGCCGCCGGCCGCCACGATGGACAGCGGGAATTTCAGCGTGCCGATCGATTGCGTCCAGACCTGGCGCCCGGCGATCGTCGGCGTCAGTTCCTCGAGCACCGTCGGGCCGGGCCGGGTGGATTTGCTCGCGCAGGCGGCCAGCGCCGCGACCATCAGCGCCAGCGCGAGGCGCGTCAGTCCCTTCATGGGGTGCTCACCACGGCAGAGGCCGCAGCGCTGGCCGCCGGTGCGGCGCCGAGTGCCGTCAGCTTGGCCTCGACCAGCTGGCGGTACTCGACCGTGCTGTCGAAGCTCTTCCAGGCCTGGTTGTAGGCGGTCTTCGCCTCGTCGGCCTTGCCCTGCGCCAGCAGCACGTCACCGCGGCGGTCGGCCACCAGGCCTTCGAAACCGGCCGAGGTGGCGGCGTCCAGCGCCTTCAGCGCCTCGTCGTACTTCTTCTGGTCGAGCAGCAGGCCGGCCAGGCGCAGGCGCGCGATCGTCTGGTACTCGGCTTCGGTCGCGTTCTCGCTGGCCCAGGTCAGGCTCGCGCGGGCGGCGTCGGCCTGGCCCTTCTCGAACTGCAGCTTGGCGGCGAGCAGCGCGGCCTGCTGCGCGAAGGCGGTGCGCGGGAAGCGCTCCTTCATCTCGCCGAAGATGCGGCCGGCCTGGTCGGTGTTGCCTGCCGTCACGGCCTTGCCGAGTTCGTCGAACAGCATGCCGGCCTTGGCCGACTGCTCGCGTTGGTAGTACGTCCAGCCGTTCCAGGCCGCAAAGCCCCCCAGCGCCAGGATCAGCACCCAGGTGATCAGGTTGCCGTACTGGTTCCAGAACGCCTTCAGCTGGTCGATCTGTTCTTGTTCTTCGAGGTCGAGGTGGGTGGCCATGGGGATCGTTGGAAATTTCGGACGAAGCCGGGATTATGCGTTGCGCAGTTCAGCCGCCCACTCGGATACGCCCGAGAGCGACAAGTTGCGTTGTGTGACAGCCGGGTCACGCAATGATTTCAGCGCCACCTCGCCGGCCGCCAGCTCCGATTCGCCGAAGATCAGCGCCCAGGCGGCGCCGCTCGCGTCGGCCTTCTTGAACTGCGCCTTCATGCCGCCACCGCCGGCGTGCATCTGCACCGACACGCCGGCCGCGCGCAGCGCCTGCAGCGTCACCATGGCCTGCGGCAGCACCGCCGGCGACATCAGCACCGCGTAGGCGCGCGGCGCGGCGCTCGGCACCGGCAGCTCCAGCGCCTGGATCAGCAGCAGCAGCCGCTCGATGCCGAGGCCGAAGCCCACCGCCGGCGCCGGCTTGCCGCCCAGCTGCTCGATCAGGCCGTCGTAGCGGCCGCCGCCGCACACCGTGCCCTGCGAGCCCAACTGGTCGGTGACCCACTCGAAGACGGTGAGGTTGTAGTAGTCCATGCCGCGCACCAGGCGCGGGTTGACGCGGTACGGCAGCCCGGCGGCGTCGAGGATCGCGCGCACGGTGTCGAAGTGCGCGAGCGAGGCCTCGCCGAGGAAGTCCATCAGCTTCGGCGCCGCCTCGATCAGCGATTGCATCGCCGGGTTCTTGCTGTCGAGGATGCGCAGCGGGTTGCTGAGCAGGCGGCGCTTCGAGTCTTCGTCGAGCGCGGCGGCATGCTGCTCGAAGTACGCGACCAGCGCCTCGCGGTGCGCGCGCCGCTCGTCGGGCTGGCCGAGGCTGTTCAGCTCGAGCCGCACGTGCTCGCCCTCGACCAGGCCGAGTTCGCGCCACAGCAGGCGCGTCATCAGGATCAGTTCGGCGTCGACGTCGGGGCCCGCGAAACCGAGCGCCTCGACGTCCAGCTGGTGGAACTGGCGGTAGCGGCCCTTCTGCGGCTTCTCGTGGCGGAACATCGGGCCCAGCGTCCAGACGCGCAGCGGGCCGTTGTACAACGCGTTGTGCTCGACCATCGCGCGCACGATGCCCGCGGTGGCTTCCGGGCGCAGCGTCAGGCGGTCGCCGTTCATCGCATCGGTGAAGGAATACATCTCCTTCTCGACGATGTCGGTGACCTCGCCCAGGCCCCGCACGAACAGCGCGGTCGGCTCGACGATCGGGGTCAGCAGGTACTGGTAGCCGTAGCGCGCCAGCACCGAACGCACCGTCGTCTCGAACCACAGCCACAGCCCGGCATCGGGCAGTTTCTCGGTGCGCGGCACGCTGGCCGGCAGGATGTCGTTCATGCCCTTCACGGCCTGGAGGGCGGCTTGCTTGGTGTCAGCCATGGAAACCTTGGATCAATGGACGGGAAGCCGCCCCGAAGGCGGCTGCGGCAATGCGGGTGCGGCGACCGGCAACGCGTGGGAAACGCGTCAGGCCGCCACGGTCGAATGCTGGGCGGTGGCCGAGCCGAAGCGCTTCTCGATGTAGTCCTCGACCAGTGTCTGGAACTCCTGCGCGATGCGCTCGCCGCGCAGCGTCAGCGCCTTCTCGCCGTCGATGAAGACCGGCGCGGCCGGCGCCTCGCCGTTGCCCGGCAGGCTGATGCCGATGTCGGCATGCTTGCTCTCGCCCGGGCCGTTGACGATGCAGCCCATCACGGCGACCTTCATCGACTCGACACCCGGATAGCGGGCGCGCCACACCGGCATCTGCTCGCGCAGGTAGTCGTCGATCTGCTTGGCCAGTTCCTGGAAGGTGGTGCTGGTCGTGCGGCCACAGCCGGGGCAGGCGGTGACGCTCGGGTTGAACGCGCGCAGGCCGAGCGACTGCAGAACCTCCAGCGCCACCACGACCTCTTGCGTGCGCGCCTCGCCGGGCTGCGGCGTCAGCGAGACGCGGATCGTGTCGCCGATGCCCTGCTGCAGCAGCAGCGCGAGCGCGGTGGACGAGGCCACCGTGCCCTTGGTGCCCATGCCGGCCTCGGTGAGCCCCAGGTGCAGCGGGTAGTCGCAGCGCTTCGCGAGCGCCTGGTAGACGCTGACGAGATCCTGCACGCCGGACATCTTGCACGACAGCACGATCTGCTCGCGCCGCAGGCCGATCTCCTCGGCGCGCTTCGCCGATTCGATCGCCGACGTGATGATCGCGCGGTACATGATCTGCTGCGGCTCGAACGGCTCGGCGCGGCGGCCGTTCTCGTCCATCATCTGTGCGAGCAGTTCCTGGTCGAGGCTGCCCCAGTTGACGCCGATGCGCACCACCTTGTCGTGGCGCGCGGCGGCTTCGATCATCTGGGCGAACTGCTTGTCGCGCTTGTCGCCCTTGCCGACGTTGCCGGGGTTGATGCGGTACTTCGACAGCGCCTCGGCGCAGGCCGGGTGCTCGGTGAGCAGCTTGTGGCCGTTGTAGTGGAAATCGCCGATCAGCGGCACGTCGATGCCCATGCGGTCGAGCTGGTCGCGGATGTGCGGCACCGCCGCGGCCGCCTCGGGCGTGTTGACGGTGATGCGCACCATCTCGGAGCCGGCGACCGCCAGTTCCTTCACCTGGATCGCCGTCTCGATCACCTGCACCGTGTCGGTGTTGGTCATCGACTGCACCCGCACCGGTGCGCCGCCGCCGATCGTCACGGTACGTGCGCCCCAGCGCACCTGCGCCTGGACGGTGGTGCGCTGCACCGGCCGGGCCGGTTCGATGAACTCCTCGTCCAGCAGCAGGGCTGACGGGGCGGCCGAGGGGGAGGCCGACGGGGAAGAGATGGCGGTCATGGCTTACTCGAGATCGAACTTGGCGATGTTGTCGCGCGTGGGGGACATGGTCACYGCGCGGCCCCGGTAAGTAACCGTGGTGGCCGAAACGTTCCCGATTCTGACGTGAAGCGGGGAAGCCCCGTCCAGGCCCAAGGATTCCCCGGGCTGCAGCGAACGCGACACCAGCACGGTGCCGCGGCCGTCGATCACCTCGATCCAGGATTCGGCGGTGGCCTTCAGCAGCAGCGCGCCGGAGGTGGCACGGGGCGCCGCGGCCGGCGGGGCCGACGCCGGGGCCGGGGCCGCCATCGCGGAAGGCGCGACCGACGGTACGGCCGGCACGATGGCAGGTGCGGAAGCCGCGGGCAAGGTGACGGTCTCGACGACCGTGTTCGGCGGCAACACCGGCGGCATCAGGGCCGACGGCTCCGACGCACCGGCATCGGCAGCAGCCGGCGCCGGCGTTGCCGGTACCGATGCGCCCTCGGAGACGCGCGGCAGGTTCGACGCGATCCAGCCGCTGGGCAGCAGGTAGACCGCCGCGGCCGCGAGGGCCAGCAGCAGCGCGCCGATGACGCCGGGGTTCTTCAGGAAGCTCAGGTCGGTCGGCACGCCGCCCAACGGCTTGTCGCGGAATGGCGCGTTCAGGCCCTGGCTCAGGTGGTCGAGGCGGTGCGCCTGCGGCTGCGGCAGCAGGGCAAGCACCGGTGCGGCATCGATCTTCAGCGTGCGACAGACGGTCTGCGCCAGTGCGCGCGTGAACGTGGCATCGGGCAGTTCGTCGAAGCGATCGGCTTCCAGCAACTCGAGCTTGCGCGGCGCGACCTTGATCGAGGTCGCAAGCGCGGCGATGTGCAGGCCGCGCGCCTGGCGGGCCTGGCGCAGCAGCGTTCCCGCCGTCACCGGGTCGGCGGGCGTCGATGCGGGCTGCACCGGCGCCTGGGCAGCGGACGCGCCGTCCTCGGGGTCGGCCGGCACCGGATCACTCATCGAACTGCCCCCGTTCGAACGCCGACGATTCGCGCGATTGCGGGAAGCGGTCGCGCAGCTGGCGCCCCAGGTCGACCACGCCCTGCCGGTTGCCGAGCTTGTTCTCGATGCGCGCGGCCAGCCACAGCGTCTGCGCGCTCGACTGATCGGCCACCGAGTTGACGCGGCGGATGTAGAAGCGCGCCCGATCCAGGTCGCCGCGGCGCAGCAGCACTTCGGCCAGGTTGACGCCGGTCGCGGGGTTGGCCGCATCGAGCTCGTAGGCGCGCAGCAGTGTCGCCTCGGCCTCCGGCCACTGGCCGGCGCGCGCCTGGCACACGCCCTTGGCCAGCAGAGAACGGACGTTGCCGGTGTACTGCGGTGCCGTCATCGCCTGCTCGAACAGCGGGAAGGCTTCGTCGAAGCGCTTCTGCTGGCACAGGTACCAGCCGTAGTTGTGCAGCGTGTCGCCGTCGCGCGGGCTCAGCTCGAGTGCGCGGCGGAAGCTTTCCTGCGCCATCACATCGTCGTTCAGCCCGGCGTAGATCAGGCCGCGCAGGTTGTAGCCCTCGGTCATGTTGGGCTGCGCCTGCAGCGCGAGCTTCACTTCATCGAGCGCCGTGGTCATCTGGCCGCGCGCGAAATACGCGCTCGCGAGCTCCATGCGCACCCGCGCCCGCTTGCCGGCCTCGGTTTCATCGGACGCGGTGGTCCGGTCGCGGGGCGCCTGCTCGACTCCGTTCACGGTGGTCGTGGTGGTACAGCCTCCGAGCAACGCAGAGAGAGCCGCAAAGGCCAGCGTGATCGACAAGCAACGACGTCCCCAGGTCATGAACGGCCCTCCTTCGAGCGTGATGTGATGTCTGCAGATTCGGTGACAGGGCGGTGCACGCGGATCGGTGCACGCGTCATGCGCTTGTGGGCCTGCGTGCGGTCCTGCACCTCGCCGGCGAGCTGGCCGCAGGCGGCGTCGATGTCGTCGCCGCGCGTCTTGCGCACGGTCGTCACGACGCCGGCTTCCTGCAGCACCTGCGCGAAGGCGCTCACGCGCTCGCGCGGCGAACGCTTCAGGCCGGACTGCGGGAACGGGTTGAACGGGATCAGGTTGAACTTGCACGACACCGCCTGGCTGATGCGCACCAGCGCACGTGCGTGCTCCGGCGTGTCGTTCACCCCGTCGAGCATGCAGTACTCGAAGGTGATGAAGTCGCGCGGCGCCTTGTCGAGGTAGCGGTTGCAGGCCTCGAGCAGCTCGGCGATCGGGTATTTGCGATTCAGCGGCACCAGGTCGTCGCGCAGCGCGTCGTCCGGCGCATGCAGCGAGACGGCCAGTGCGACCGGGCAGTCGTCGCGCAGGCGGTCGATCATCGGCACGACGCCCGAGGTCGACACCGTGACGCGGCGGCGCGACAGGCCGTAGCCGTGGTCGTCGAGCATCACGCGCAGCGCCGGCACCAGCGCCGAATAGTTCTGCAGCGGCTCGCCCATGCCCATCATCACGACATTGGTGATGGCGCGCTCGCCGGCGGCCAGGTGCAGGCGGCGGCGCAGGTGGTGCTCGGCGAACCACAGCTGGGCGACGATCTCGCCGGTGGTGAGGTTGCGGCTGAAGCCCTGGTGACCGGTCGAGCAGAAGCGGCAGCCGACCGCACAGCCGGCCTGCGACGACACGCACAGCGTGCCGCGGTCGTCTTCGGGGATGAACACCGTCTCGACGGCATTGCCGCCGCCGACGTCGAACAGCCACTTGATGGTGCCGTCGGTCGAGGCCTGCTCGCTGACGACCGCAAGCGGCGCGACGCAGGCGACGCCCGCCAGCTTGTCGCGCAAGGATTTGGCGAGGTCGGACATCGCATTGAAATCCGACGCGCCCTTCTGGTGGATCCAGCGGAACAGCTGGGTCGCACGAAAACGCTTCTCGCCGAGCCGCTCGCAGTAGGCAGCGAGCCCGTCGAGGTCGAACTCGAGGAGGTTGGTGAGACTCATGCCAGCCTCCGTCGAGAGGGGACGTTACTCGCTCAGCGCGAGTAGACGTTCATGCCCGGGAAGAAGAACGCGATCTCGACAGCCGCCGTTTCCGGGGCGTCGGAGCCGTGCACCGCATTGGCGTCGATGCTGTCGGCGAAGTCGGCGCGGATCGTGCCCTTCTCGGCCTTCTTCGGGTCGGTGGCGCCCATCAGGTCGCGGTTCTTCGCGATCGCGCCCTCGCCTTCCAGCGCCTGGATCATCACCGGGCCGGAGATCATGAAGTCGACCAGGTCCTTGAAGAACGGACGGGCCTTGTGCACCGCGTAGAACGCTTCGGCTTCACCGCGCGACAGGTGGGCCATCCGCGCGGCCACGACCTTCAGGCCTGCGCCTTCGAAGCGGGCATAGATCTGGCCGATCACATTCTTCGCGACGGCGTCGGGTTTGATGATGGAAAGAGTACGTTCGATCGCCATGATTTTTCTCCTGAATCAAGCACTTGGCAAAGCTTCGGATTGTATCGCTTGAAGGGGGCTCAACGGCCGCCGCGGCGACCACCGCCGCCACCGCCGCCGCCATATCCACCCCCTCCTCCGCCACCACCACCCCCGCCGAACCCACCGCCGCCGCCGCCCCGGTTGCCGCCGCGGCCGCCACCCCCCTTGCCGCCACGGCGGTGGAAGGCATCGGCACCGAGATAGCCCATCGAGGTCTGCAGCGGATCCGGCTCGCGCGGCCCGCCGCCCTTCTTCGGCTGGTTCGGCCGCGGCGGCGCACTGCCGCCCGGGCCGAAGCCGCCGCCGCCGCGGCCGAAGCCGGCACCGCCCGCAGGCGTGCGCGGCTTCTGCACGAAACGCTTGTCGAAGGTCTGCTCCAGCGGATTCGGGATCTTGGACGGATCGAAGTCCAGGCCGTCGTCGTCGCGGTCGAAGTCATCCGGCTGGCGCTCGCGCGCCTGGGCCGGCATCTGTTGAGGCTGCTGCTGAGGCTGGTTCTGGCCGCCGCCCCGGTTGCCGCGTGGCCCCCGGTCCTGGCGGTCGTTCGGGCGCTGGGCGTCGCGCTCGTTGCGCGGCTTGTTCTGGCCGTTGTTGTTGCCACGGCCGCGGTCATTGCCGCCGCGGTTGTCGTTGCCACGATTTTCGTTGCCACGGCTCTCGCCGCGGCCCTCCTGGCGCGGCTGCTGCGGATTGCCTTCGCGCCGCTGGCCTTCGCCACCGCCGGCCAGCCGGCGGATCGTGCGCACGTCGCCTTCCTCGAGGTCGACCCAGACGCCGCGCTTCAGCCCGCGCGGCAGCACCACGGTGCCATAGCGGATGCGGATCAGCCGGCTCACCGTCAGCCCGACCGTGTCGAACAGCTTGCGCACCTCGCGGTTGCGGCCCTCGGTGATGACGACGCGGTACCAGTGGTTCGCGCCCTCGCCGCCGCCGTCGACGATCGACTTGAAGCCCGCGATCTGGCCCTCGACCATCACGCCGTTCAGCAGCTTGGTCTTGTCGCCCTCCTCCAGCGTGCCGAGCACGCGCACCGCGTACTCGCGCTCGACGCCGAAGCGCGGATGCATCAGCTGGTTGGCGAGTTCGCCGGAGTTCGTGAACAGCAGCAGGCCCTCGGTGTTCAGGTCGAGGCGGCCGACCGACTGCCACTTGCCCTGCTGCAGCCGCGGCAGGCGGCGGAACACGGTGGGGCGGTGCTGCGGGTCGTCGTGCGTGACGACCTCGCCGGCCGGCTTGTGGTACGCGATGATGCGCGGCGCCGGCGGCACGATGCGCACGCGCACCGGCTTGCCGTCGACCTTGATGCGGTCGCCGAACGAGATGCGCTGGCCGGTGTGGGCAGGCTGGTCGTTCACCGTGACGCGGCCGTCGGCGATCATGTCCTCCATGTCGCGGCGCGAGCCGACGCCGGCCTGGGCCAGCACCTTGTGCAGCTTCGGCGCGTCGGGGTCGGCCTGCAGCACGCGCTTGCGTTCGGCGGCCTCCTCGGGGGTGATCTCGGCGGTGGATTCGGCCTCGGCGTCGCCTGCGGCTTCATCCTCGGCGTCCAGGTCGTCGCCTTCGCCCTCGGCCTCGTCGGCAGACAGCGATTGCGCCGCCGGCTCGGTGGACGGCGCGCCCTCGGGCTGCGGCACCTCGACGTCGAAATCGCCGGACACCACCGTCGCGAACAGGTCGCTCGCGTCGGGCATCACCGGCGTCGACAGGTGCGCCTCGGCCGCGCCGAGCACGACCTCGTCGCGGCGGCGGTCCTTGCGCCCGCCGCGGCGGCGATTGCGCGACGCCCGGGTCGGCTGGCCGTTCTCGTCGAC
>NZ_JBFUFQ010000117.1:0-17359 GCF_056403355.1 Rhizobacter sp. P2_H3
GATGAAGGGCTCCTCGAACAGCTGCAGGTTGCCGATGATGGTCAGCGTGACGGCCAGCAGCATCATCGGGCGCAGCAAGGGCACCGTGATGTAGCGGAACTGCTGCCACAGCCCGGCACCGTCGATGGTCGCGGCTTCGTACAGGTCCTTCGGGATGGTCTGCAGCGCCGACAGGTAGAGCACGGTGTTCCAGCCGACGAAGCGCCACCAGACGATGAAGGACACGATGGGCCGCGTGTACTCCGGCCGCCCCCAGTCGACGTTCTGCACGGGAAACAGCCAGGCGAGCGGGTGCGCGCCGAACACCTCCAGGCGGCCCAGGCCGGTGAGCACCTGGTTGATGACGCCGAAGTCGCGCGAGAACAGCGACGAGAACACCAGCGTGATCGCCACGGTGTTGGTGATGTACGGCAGGAAGTACATCGCGATCACCGGGTTGCGCGCGCGGCGGAACTTCGTGTGGATGAAGAACGCGAGCGGCACCGCGATCAGGTGCTGCGGCAGCCCGGAGACGATGCCCAGCCAGAAGGTGTTGTACATCGCGCGCCAGAAGTCGCGCGCGTACAGCTCCGACCAGAACCGGCCCGAGAAGAAGTGCGACCAGGGCAGGTCATCGAACTGCAGGACGAAGGCGTAGTTGCCCAGGCCCTCCCACTTCATGCCCCCCAGGCCCGCGGTCAGCTCCCAGCGAAAGAACGACGCATACGCGGAGAACAGCAGCGGAAACAGGCCGAACGTCAGGAAGAGGATGAAGAACGGCGCGACGAACACGTAGGGCATGAAGCGCCACGGCTTGAGCCGGCGCCGCTTCGTCTTCTTCGCCGGTGCGCCGTTGAGGGCGGGGACTGCGGACATGGGGGGACTTCCGGTCTCGGTGGATCAGCGGCGAACGCGGCGTTCGATCGCCTTCTTCGCGTCGGCCAGCGCCGTCTTCACGTCCTTGTCCTGCTCCAGCACCTTGTCGAACTCGGCGCTCACGACCTCGGCGGCCACCGGGTCGAGCTTGTCCACTTCGGTGGCGGGAATCTTCGCGGCAGTGGCCTTCCAGGCCTGGCGCGCCTTCTGGCCGCCGAGGAAGTCCATCGGCTGGTCGACGAACGGGTCGGTGGTGGCCTCGACCAGCGCCGGGAAGGCATCGAGTTCGCGGAAGGCGGCGATCTGCACTTCCTTGCTGGTCGTCATGAACTTCACGAAGTCCCAGGCGAGCTCCTTGTTCTTCGAGCCCTTGGGGATCGCGTAGAAGCTGCCGCCGTACGAGGCGTTCACGCCGCCGGGCAGGCCCGCCGAGCGCCAGTTGCCCTTGGAGTCCGGGGCGATCCAGTTCTTCAGGTGGCCGGCCAGCCACGAGCCCATCATCTCCGAGGCGATGGTGCCGCGCTTGAAGCCTTCGCTCCACTCGTTGCTCCAGGCGCCGACCTTCGCGTCGATGCCGGCCGCACGCGCCAGCTTGGCGGTCTCGAAGGCTTCGACGAAGCGCGGCGAATCGACGAGGGTCTTGCCCTTGGCGTCGAAGTAGATGCCTTCACCGTCCTTCAGGCCCGAGCGGATCATGATGTCCTTGATCGCCGCGGCATGCGGGATCAGGTAGGCGCCTGTCTTCGCCTTGAGCGCCTTGCCGGCGTCGATGAACGACGGCCACGACCTGGTGAGCTGGGCCTCGGTGACGCCGGCCTTGTCCATCAGGTCCTTGCGATAGAACAGCGCGCCCGGGCCGATGTCGGCCGGCATCGCGGCGAAGATGCCGCCGCGGCTGGTGGCCTGCGCCACCGTGAACCTGAAGAACTTGTCCTTGAACTGCAGCGCGTTGTAGGGCGGCTTGGACAGGTCTTCGACACCGCCGCCTTCGGCGAACTTGGCGACGAAGCCGATCTCGATGCCCATCACGTCGGGCAGGTTCGCGCCGGTGGCCAGCGCCGTGGTCATCGCGTTGTGGTGGTCGCCGTAGCCGAGCGCGACCAGCTTGATCTCGACCTCGGGGTGGATCTTCTTGTACAGCGGGATCGCCGCCTGCACCGAGCGGTCGAGGTCCTTGAACGATGCGACGGTCAGCACCGCCTGTGCCGAGGCAAGGCCGGTGGCCGATGCCAGCAGCGTGGCGAGACTGAGCCTGGTTGCGAATTTCACTTCATCTCCTGGTGGGGTCCGACGACGCGCCCGTCGCGTTCGTGACAACACTCATGCAAGCGCTTGCACGGCAGTGTATGAAGTGTCTGTCGGAGCCGGCCCAGGGGGAACCCTGAACGGACCTAGCCGATCTTGCGATTTCGCGATGTGAGGCGCACCGGGATGGGGCGCTGTGCGTCAGCGTGTGACGGGAACCGCCTTGGTCGATTCGCGGACGATCAACTCCAGCTTCGCCATCGTCGCGCGCGGCGGCTTGCGGCCGTCGATGAGCGCCACGACGGCCCCCGCGGCCTCCCGGCCGAGGTCGCGCAGCGGCTGCCGCACCGAGGTCAGGGGCGGCAGCGAGAAGGAGGAATGGGACAGGTCGTCATAGCCCACGATGGACATGTCGTCCGGCACGCGCATCCCGCGCCGGTACAGCGCGAGCATCGCGCCATAGGCGGAGTCGTCGTTGGCGGCGAACACCGCACTGAACGGCAGGCCGCGGTCGAGCAGCATGTTCATCGCCGTCACGCCGCCCGTCTCCACGTAGCCGCCCGGCGCCACCAGCCGTTCGTCGAAGGGCAGCCCGGCCGCGACCAGCGTGTCGCGGTAGCCGCGCAGGCGCTCTTCGGCATCCTGGCGCCCGGGAGGGCCGGCGATGAAGGCGATGCGGCGATGGCCGAGCTCGACGAGGTGGCGCACCGCCTCGCAGGCGCCGGCGTAGTGGTCGAAGCACAGCGAATGCACCCGCATCGACGCCGACTGCCGCCCGAGCAGCACCGTGGGAACGCCTTGCGCATGGCGATCCAGCAGCTCGTCGTCCAGTTCGGCCACCAGCAGGATCACGCCGTCGACCCGGCGGCCCATCAGCGACATCAGCCGCTGTTCTTCCTCGACCTTGTTCCAGTGGCCGCTCACGAAGATGGCCTCGTAGTGGTGGCTGGCCAGGCCATCCTCGACGCCGCGCATCGCCTCGTTGAAGAACGAGCTGGAGATCTCCTGCGTCAGGACGCCGACGGTCATCGTGCGGCCCTTGGCGAGCCCGCGCGCGACCAGGTTGGGCCGGTAGTTCAGGCGCTTGATGCTGCTCTCGATCGCCGTGGCCTTCTCTTCGGCGACGACGTGGGTGCCGCTCAGGTAGCGCGACACCGTGCTCGTGGAAACCCCGGCCAGGCGCGCCACCTCTTCGAGCGTGACGCTGGTGTTTTCGATGGGCATGGCCCGATGATAGCGCTTGACTTCCTCGCGCGTGAAAGGAGAACGACCCCATGGATTGGGGTTTCACGCCCGGCAAACCCCCGGGGTTTCCCGCTAGTTTCCGTTGATTCGCAAGAACGGTCAGGCCCTCTCATTGCAAGCGCTTGCACGGAACGCTATCGTGCCGGCCATGAAGCCGAAAGACATCCCTCCCCCCACCCCCCTCCGCTCGGCGGCCCGCTGCGTCGGCGTCTTCGCCCTCACGGTGGCGACCTGGGCGAACGCGCAGGTCGCCACGGTGCGCATCGATCCGTCGCGCGCCGGCCCGGCCGTCAACCGGCAGGTGCTGTCGGGTTTCAACTTCGGCAACTGGATGTCGGTGACGGAATTCCGCGACGAGATCGCCAAGGTGCCGGCCGCGGCGCTGCGCTTTCCCGGCGGCAACATCGGCGACGAGCACGACATGGACGAGCCGACGCTGGACGCGTTCAAGTCGCTGCTGTCGCAGGTGGCCGGCGAACGAGAACTGCTGGTGCAGACACGCGTGTTCCAGGGCCGGCCCGACCGCCCCGCCGCCAACACGCCGCAGGACGCGGCCCGTGCCGTGCGCCTGGCCCGCGACCGCGGGCTGAACGTCAGGATCTGGGAGATCGGCAATGAGCCCGACCTCTTCAGCACCGTGCGGGGCGACACGAGCTGGACGGTCCAGCGCTATTGCGAGGTCTTCCGTGCGCAGGCCGCGGCCATCCGCCGCGAAGACCCGAAGGCCTTGATCGCCGGCCCCGCCGTCTCCGGTGCGCAGCCCGGCGCCCCGCTCTTCCTCGAGCGCTTCGTCGAGCTGTGCGGCGACGCCGTGGACGTGCTCACCTGGCACATCTACCCCACCGAAGGCGACGGTACCGAAGAGGCCGCGCTCGCCACGGTGGCCGACGTCGACCGCTCGATCGCGCGCTTCTCCGCCCTGTGGAAGGACCGCTCGCGCAACCCGCTCGGCCACGCCAGAAGCATCCGCTTCGGCGTGACGGAGTACGGCCTGTCGTGGCGCACCGACCGGCCGCGCTTCCTGTCCGACCAGGTGGGCGCGATGTGGGCCGCCGAATCGGCCCTGCGCATGGCGCAGCAAGGCGTGAACCTGGCCCACTACTTCGCCTACATCGGCACCGGCTTCCACGGGCTGCTGGACACCGGCGGCGTGCCGCGCCCGACCTACTACGGCTTCGGCCTGCTGGGCGAGCTGGACGGCACCTTCGTCGAAGCGGCGAGCAGCGACTCGATGCTGTGGACCCATGCGACGAAGAAGGGCTCGCAGCTCCAGCTCGTGCTGTTCAACACCCGCACGCAGGCCCAGCCGGTGCGCATCGACGGCCAGGCCGCGCTGACGCTCAAGGAGGCGCGTTTCTTCGACGCCGGCATCGCGGAAGAGGAGAAGCCGTTGCAGCCGCTCGCCGCGCAGGCGGGACGCACCATCACCCTGCCCGCCCGCTCGATGGCGATCGTCACGCTGGAGCTGGCACCATGAGCCCCGATCAACTCCTGCGCCGCCGCCTGCTCGCCGCTTCGGCCCTCGGCGTGGGCCTGCCGGCCTGCGGCAGTTCGCCGAAGGTGCCGTCGGCACTCGACGACGCGCTGGCTCTGCCGATCGTCGTCGACCGCGACGAGGACAACCGCCGCGGCATCTTCTTCGGCCTCTTCCGCGAGAGCGCGTTGCCCGACCTGCTGGCCGACGCGGAAGCCGACCTGCGCCGCCAGCCCGCGGCCGCGATGTGGTTCACCCGCTTCGGCGCGGCTTTCCCGGAATCGCAGATCCGCTACCTCGCGCAGCGCGGCGTGGCGGCGCAAGTGACCTGGGAGCCCTGGGGCTTCGACAACAGCCCCGTGGCGCTGGCCGACATCGTCGCCGGCAAGTGGGACGCGACCATCGACGCCTGGGCGCTAGGCGCGGCGCGCGTCGACCTCCCCTTCATGCTGCGCGTGGGCCATGAGTTCAATGGCGACTGGTATCCCTGGTGCCTGGTGAAGAACGGCCGCCAGCCCCAGCTCTTCGCGCGGGCCCACCGCCACATCGTCGAGCGCTTTCGCGCGGCGGGCGCGAACAAGGTGCGCTGGGTCTGGTGCTTCAACAACGACAGCACGCCCGCGGAAGCCTGGAACGACCCGCGCGCCGCCTACCCCGGCGACGAGTACGTCGACTGGATCGGCATCGACGGCTACAACTTCGGCACCAGCCAGAGCTGGTCGCACTGGACGCCCTTCAGCCAGGTCTTCGGCCGCGCGGTCGCGATGGCCCGCGAGATCGCGCCGTCCAAGCCCATCGTGCTGGCCGAACTCGGGTGCTCCGAAACCGGCGGCGACAAGGCCGCGTGGATCGAGCGCATGTTCAGCGACATCGAGACGCTGCCCAACGTCCGGGCCTTCACCTGGTTCGACATCATCAAGGAGACCAGCTGGGCGCTGACCTCCAGCAACGAGAGCTGGCTCGCCGCCCTGCACGGCCTTCGCCGCGCGTCGATTCGCGGGAATGGCAACGCGCTCCTGTCCATCACCACCACGAGGAAACCGGCATGAACACCAGAAGCGCCGCCAGCCATGCATGGCTCGCAGGAACGATCGTCACCGCGCTCGCGACGGGCTGCGCCATGGCGCCCGCGCCGAAGGCCGCCGCAATTGCAGGCAACGACGCCGCACGCGCACCGGCGGCCGCAGCCGCCGAACCGGCGGCCGACGGCAGCCGCCTCGTGCTCGCGACCATGAAGGCCGGCAGCGGGACCGATCAAGGCGCCTCCACCGACGGCTTCGCCTATGCCGAGAAGGCCGGCGACGCCTCCGTCGGCAAGCTGGCGGCGGCCAACGGGGTCGCCCGCGTGACCGGGGTGATCTGGCCGCAGAAGGGCAGCACCTGGGCCGGGGTCGGCTTCACCGTCGGCGTGGGCAGCGGCGGCAAGCCGATGGACGCCTCGGCCTACAAGACCCTGACGCTGCAGCTCGCCGCCAGCGCGCCGGGCGTGCTGCGCATCCGCGTGCTCGGCGACGAGAAGGCCATTCGCGACGCCGGCTGCTACCCGGTGGTGCTGCAGCCGGTCACGCCGGAACTGCGCGAGTACAGCATCCCGCTGGCCCGGTTCGCCTCCGAGTCGTACTGCGGTGCCAATGCGCGAACCATCGCGGTCACGCAGGGCGCCCTGTCGGCCGTGGAAGTGGCCGACGCCAAGGTGGGCGCCGGCAAGCGCGACGTCGACTTCCAGGTGGGCCGCATCACGCTGGGTCGCTGAGCGGCATTCGGGCCCGAGCCGTTTCAGGCTCGGGCCTGAAGGGGTGAAATCAGATCGAGAAGCCCAGCAGCGCCGCGACGCCGGCCTCCTTGTTGGGGCGCGAGAAACCGTCGCGCGTCAGCCGGCTCATCTTGATCGTCAGCGTGTCGGTCATGAACCACTTGTCGTACAGCGCGTTGATCTCGCCACTCGCGTAGAGCCGCATCAGGCTGCGGTCCACCGCCGCCAGCAAGGCCTTGTCACCCTTTCGGACCATCACCGCATAGGGCTCGACCGAGAGAGCCAGCGGGCTCACCTCGAGCGAATCGAGCGCCCGGTCGGCGGACACCAGGCCGAGCAGCAACGAGTCGTCCTGCGGGAAAGCCCGGGCCCGGCCTTCCTTCAGCGCCTTGTACGCGTCGGCATTGCTGGTGTAGGACTGGAACTGCGCACGCAGCTCTCCGTCGCCCAATTGCTTGAACAGCTTCTCCGAGGTGGTGCCCTTGATGAGCGCGATCGGCAGCCCGTTCAGGTCCTTCACCGCGTTGACGTGGATGCTCTTGGCGGTGAGAACGCGCATCGAGGCGACGAAGAACGAGTAGCTGAAATCGACCTTCTCCTGGCGTGCCCGGGTGTTGGTCGTCGACCCGCATTCGAGGTCGATCTCGCCGGCCTGCAGCTTCGGAATGCGCTCCGCGCCGCTGACGACCTTGAACTGCACCTTGAGCTCGCCGAGCTTCAGCTCGCGCTTGATCTCCTCGACGGCGTTCATGCACAGGTCGACCGAGTAGCCGACCGGTTGCTTCTGCTCGTTCAGGAACGAGAAGGGCCGGGCCGATTCGCGCACGCCGATGGTGATGGACCGGCTGTCGCGGATCCGGGCCATGGTGTCGCCGTGGGACTGTGACCACGCAGCGCCGCTGCAACCCAGCAGCAGCAGGCACAACGACACGCGGTGCTGAAATGAAGACATGACCTGGACTCCGCCCAAAGGCCCGAAGTCTGGCGGTCGCACCCGCGGAAAAAATGATCGCCTGTCGATCGATTCGTGATCGCGGAGATCGCGCAGCGATGCGTGAGGAATATCTCCGGCTTCGATGCCCTCGCCCGCTCCTCTCTACATTGCTTTTCGAGCCGAGTCATCACCGGGTCGCGATGGCGTGTCAGGGTATTCGCGGGAATATTCAATCCGGTATCGGCGCGCGCCGAGAAGCGATTGGACCGTGCAGCACCGCCTCCGTAGCATCGCCCCCCGCGATCTCGCCGATTGAGCGAGGCGCAACGGGCCCGTCAGCTCATGACGGCTGCTTTTCCACGGAGACAGGAGTTCACTGGTGAAGACATTTCTGAGATCGATTCGGTCGGCTGTTGCTGCCACCTTGCTCGCCGCTGCGTTCGGCGGTGCGCAGGCGCAGTCGGCGGGCTATTTGCTGGTTCATTTCACGGGCGAGTCTGCGCAAGGCGAGCAGACCTACATGTCGGTCAGCACCGACGGCATGCATTGGTCGGACCTGAACAACAGCCAGCCTGTGCTCATGTCGACCGTCGGCGAGAAAGGCGTGCGCGACCACACCATCGTGCGCTCACCCGATGGCTCCAAATACTGGATCCTCGCCACCGACCTGCGCATCGCCAGCGGCAAGGGCTGGGACGCCGCGATGCACCACGCCAGCACCAAGCTGGTCATCTGGGAATCCACGGACCTCGTGCACTGGTCCGAGCCGCGCCTGGTCGACGTCGCCGGCGCCATCCCGAACGCGGGTTGCGCCTGGGCACCCGAAGCCATCTGGGACCCGGCATCGAACGCCTACATCGTGTACTGGGCGACCATCTCGCCGCTCAACGGCGTCGACAAGCCGCGCATCTACTACGCGAAGACGACCGACTTCCGCAGCTTCACCGCGCCGCAGATGTACATCGACCGGCCCGGCACGCAAGGCATCATCGACACGCAGATCATCGAGGTCGCGGGCAACGTCGGCGGCTTCAAGTACGTGCGTGCCTCCGGAGACGGCCAGATCACGCTCGAAGGCAGCCAGTCGGTGCTGGGCGCGTGGACGACCATCGGCGACCTGTCGCAGATCGGCCTGACGGGCAGCATGGTCGAAGGCCCCATCCTCTTCAAGTTCAACAACGAGGCCAAGTGGGGCCTGTGGGTCGACCAGTACGCCGCCGGCAAGGGCTACCTGCCGCTGAGCTCGATCAACATGGGCAGCGCGCAGAACTGGCAGATCGCGTCGACAGGCTCGTACAACCTGGGTGCGGACCGCAAGCGGCATGGCGGCATCCTGAACCTGAGCGCGGCAGAGATGAGCCGCGTGAACGCGCAGTGGGGCGGCGCCACGCCCATCAACCGGCTGCAGTCCTCCAACTTTCCGGATCGGTACGTGCGGCATTCGAGCTTCACGGTGCGCATCGATCCGAACGTCTCGCCGCTGGATGATTCGAAGTTCCGGATCGTGAAGGGGCTGGCGAACAACGCGGGCTACGTGTCGTTCGCGTCGGTGAACTTCCCGGGCTACTACCTGCGGCACAAGGACTTCGTCTTCGAACTGGCGCCGTACGACGGATCGCCGCAGTTCGCCGCGGACGCCACGTTCAAGCAGGTGCCGGGGCTGGCCGACACGAGCGCCAGTTCGTTCCAGGCGTACAGCGACTCGACCCGCTACATCCGCCACTACGCCTATGTGCTGCGCCTGGACCTCGTCAAGAACCAGACCGACCGCAGCGATGCGACGTTTCACGTGACCCCCTGACCGAACTGCACACGGGCCGCAGTGCGGCCTGTGTGCAGGCGCGCCCCCCGATTCGATGTAAATCGGGTGCGGTGAAATTTCATCCTGTTGCACTGCGTCTCGCTGCGCCAACGCCCCCCCTAGAAGCGTTCATCGACTCCGCAAGTTTCGTCAGTTTCCCCGGTATCGCGCCTCCCACAATCGCGCCGGAAATCGAGGGGGCGACACGTCGAATGACGTAGGCGCACCGCACTTTGACGCAACAGGATCTTCACGATGAGCATGCCAATCCAACGCCCGGGACGCGCCACTGCAACGAGCGCGCTGCTGTGCGCGATGGTGCTGTCTGCCTGCGGGGGCAGCAATGATTCGGGCACCGCTCCGGCACCGATCGGGTCGGCACCTGCGCCCGCACCCGCACCCGCACCTGCGCCCGCACCCGCACCTGCACCTGCACCCGCACCTGCACCTGCACCTGCACCTGCGCCTGCGCCTGCGCCTGCACCTGCACCTGCGCCTGCACCTGCACCTGCGCCTGCGCCTGCGCCTGCACCTGCACCTGCACCTGCGCCTGCGCCTGCACCTGCACCTGCACCTGCACCTGCACCTGCACCTGCACCTGCACCTGCACCTGCACCTGCACCTGCACCTGCACCTGCGCCTGCACCTGCACCTGCTGTGCAGATCACCTGGCCCGATCCAGCGGCCATCGATTGGGGAACGGCACTCAGCACGGCCCAGCTGAACGCGAAAGCGAGCGTCGCGGGCACGTTCGCCTATACACCCGCCGTGGGCGCGAAGCCCGAGGTCGGCGTCCAGACGCTGTCTGTCACGTTCACGCCGCAGGACAAGACCAAGTACTCGACGAGCACCGTCACGCGCAAGCTGACGGTCCACAAGGCCCAGCCGCCGGTCAGGTGGGATCTCCCCTCGGCCGTGCTCCAGGGCACCGCGCTCACGCCCTCGCAGATCACTACCGCGCCCTACGCGATCTACGGCGTCCAGGGCACGGCCGATCCGGCCTCGTACATGACCGCCGACGGCAAGCCGCTGGGCACCGCCACGACGGCCGCCGCCGGGAGCGCCCTCGTCCAGGCCACGTTCGTCCCGAAGGACAGCGCGCACTACATCTCGTCGGTCATCAGCACCACGCTGACCATCGCGCCGGCCCCGGGCACGGCCGCCATCGACTTCGGCGATGCGAAGCAGACCCTCCAGGGCTTCGGCGGCTCGGCCGCCTGGTACTACAACAAGATGACGGACGATCGCATGAACGTCCTGTTCGGCACCAGCGGCGCCGACAGCCTCGGGCTGAGCATCCTTCGACTGCGGATCGCGCCCGCCGAGTGGAACGCTTCCACCCGGACGGCCGATACCAGCCAATGGACCGCAGAACTGGAGAACGGCATCTCCGCCCAGGCGCGCGGCGCGATGGTCTTCGCGTCGCCGTGGTCACCTCCGGCGAGCATGAAGATCGTCAACGCCGATCGCAAGAACCCGCTCTACAGCGGGCGCCTCGACCCCGCGAAGTACGCGGACTACGCCCAGTACCTGAACGCCTACATCCGGTATGCCGCGACGCGCAACGTGAAGCTCTACGCCGTCTCGCTGCAGAACGAGCCGGACTGGGACCCCACGGACTACGAGTCCTGCCTGTGGAACGCCGACGAGATGACGGCCTGGGTCGGCGGCCACGGCGCGACGGCGATCTCGGGCACCACGACCAAGCTGATGGCGCCGGAGTCCTTCTACTACTCGCAGGCCACCACCGACACGCTGCTGGCCGACGCCAAGGCCGCCGGCAACCTCTCGATCGTCGGCGGCCACCTCTACGGCGGCACGCCGAACTACTCGGGCCTGGCCCAGAAGCTCGGCAAAGAGGCCTGGATGACGGAGCACTTCCTGGACTCCGTCAACAAATCCGACGCCAAGTCGTCATGGCCGACCAGCATCGATGACGCCATCGCGATGGCCAAGGAAGTCCACGACGGCCTGACGCTGTCGCAGTACAACGCCTACGTCCATTGGTGGCTCGTCAACTCCAACGACGCGACGCCGACCGGCCTGATCGGGACGAACAACAAGCCGACCTACTTCGGCATCGGCCTGAAGCACTTCTCGTACTTCATCCGCCCGGGCTACGTCCGCTACGACGCGACATCGCTGCCGCAAAAGGGCGTCCGCGTCTCGGCGTTCGGAACCCCCGCCGGCGCGGCCGACAACAAGGCGGTGGTCGTGCTCGTGAACGAGAACGCGGCCGACGTCACCCTGACGACGTCGATCGCCCCCGCCGGCCGCGCGCTGACCAGCCTGACGCCGTACCGCACCACCGGGGCCGCCACGTTCGAGCGACAGCCCGCGATCGGCGTCAGCGCGAACGCGTTCTCCGTCACGCTGCCGGCGAAGAGCATCACCACCCTGGTGAACTGAAAAGGCAGATCGAACCATGGAACTCCACCGACAAAGCCACTCAACCCCTGTGGGCGGCGCCAATGCCTTGTCGCTGATCGGCGCACAGACCAGAGCTTCGCGGCCTACCTGGCCTGGAGCAAGAAGCTGGCCGAGATCGTCGGCAAGTCCACCTTGATGTGGCAGGTGCCGCTCGGCAACGCGCAGCAGAACAACACCACCAACCACTGGCAGGACAACAAGGTGGACTACCTCTTCAACAACCTGGACAAGGTGGCCGACGCCCACATTGCCGGGCTGTTCTTCGGTGCCGGCGACACGCCCCAGACGTCGCCGGAAACCGATGGTGGCCGACTGCTCGGCTGGACGCAGGGCTACTACAAGAAGGGCGGCGTGGGGCTGCGCTGACGCGCAATCGCGCCGTTGTCGTCGGCCACCGGCAGCCGCCGGTGGCCTCCATCCGATCCGTTCAACTCATCCAGGGAGACAACAGTGAATACCTCGAAGATCTTCAATGCCGTGAGCCGCACCATGATCTGCGCCACGGCAACCCTCGGCCTGCTGGGTTCAGCCGGCCTGGCGCAGGCGCAGATCGCCGTCGGCAAGACCAAGTTCCTCGGCAACATCATTGCCGGCAATCCGCCGGCCAACTTCAGCGCCTACTGGAACCAGGTCTCGCCGGAAAACGCCGGCAAATGGGGCTCGGTCGAACCGGTGCGCGGCCAGATGAACTGGGGCCAGCTCGACGCCGCCTACAACTACGCGCGCTCCAACGGCTTTCCGTTCAAGCAGCACACCTTCGTGTGGGGTTCGCAGGAGCCGAACTGGATCGGTGGCCTGGGTGCCCAGCAGCAGGCCGAGGAGGTCGAGGACTTCATCCGCCAGTATTGCCAGCGCTACCCGCAGACGCAGTACATCGACGTGGTCAACGAGCCGCTGCACCAACCGGCCAGCTACCGCGGGGCCCTCGGCGGCGCCGGCTCGACCGGCTGGGACTGGATCGTCTGGTCGTTCCAGAAGGCCCGCCAGCACTGCCCCAACGCCAAGCTCCTGATCAACGAGTACGGGCTCGTCGGCAACGCCGACGAGCTGAACCGCTACAAGGGCATCGTCAACATCCTGAAGTCGCGCGGGTTGATCGACGGCGTGGGCATCCAGTCGCACTACTTCAGCCTGGACGACGTGCCGGCTGCCGTGATCGCGCAAAGCCTGGAGTCGCTGGCCCAGACCGGCCTGCCGATCTACGTGTCCGAGCTGGACATGACCGGCGATGACGCCACGCAGCTGGCGCGCTATCAACAGAAGTTCCCGATCTTCTGGACCCACCCGGCCGTCGCGGGCGTCACGCTGTGGGGCTACAACGAAGGCCAGACCTGGGTGGCCAACTCCCACCTCGTGCGCCGTGACGGCAGCGCGCGCCCCGCGCTGACCTGGCTCGCCAACTACGTGCGCAGCAACAACCCCGGCGGTGGCGGCGGCACGACCGGCAAGACCATCGTCGTGCGCGCACGCGGAACCTCGGGCCAGGAGCGCGTGACCTTGCGCGTCGGCGGCACCGCGGTGCAGAGCTGGACGCTCGGCACCGCGATGACCAACTACACCTTCACGACCAGCCTGTCGGGCGGCAGCACCGTCGAGTTCACCAATGACGCCGGCGGCCGCGACGTCCAGATCGACTACCTGAGCGTGAACGGCAGCGTGCGGCAGGCCGAGAACCAGACCTACAACACCGGCGTGTACCAGAACGGCCGGTGCGGCGGCGGCAGCGGTCGCAGCGAATGGCTGCACTGCAACGGTGCGATCGGATTCGGTGACCTGTGAGCCCCCTCTCATCTGAAGGAGAACTGTCATGAAGAACACGATGAAGCTTCGCAAGACGCTGTCGACGCTGGCGGCCTTCGTGCTGTCGGCGGGCGCCCTGGTGGCCACCGCCCCGGCGCTGGCCGCCGTCACGGTCGACGCCAACACCTGGTACGTCGTCGTCAACGCCAACAGCGGCAAGGCGCTCGACCTCTACAACTGGGGGACCGGCGACGGTGCCGAGTTCCGCCAGTGGAGCCGGCACGACGGCACCAACCAGCAGTTCCAGCTGGTCCCTTCCGGCAACGGCTACTACCGGCTGAAGAACAAGCACTCGGGCAAGGTCGTCGACGTGTGGAACTTCTCGACGGCCGACGGGGCCGCCGTCAACCAGTACACCGACCACGACGGCACCAACCAGCAGTGGCAGCTGGTCGGCGCCGACAACAACGCGGTGCGCTTCATCAACCGCAACTCGGGCAAGGTGCTCGAAGTCGCCGGCGCGTCCACCGCCGACGGTGGCGACGTCACCCAGTACACCGACTACAGCGGCCGCAACCAGACCTGGGCGCTCGTGCCGGTCGGCGCCACCACGCCGCCGCCCGGCGGTGGAGGCGGCAACGTGGCGCTGCCGTCCAGCTTCCGCTGGACCTCGAGCGCGGCGCTGATGGTGGCCAAGCCCGCCGCGCAGTTCCCGGAAGTGGCGATCAAGGACCCGTCGGTCGTGTTCTACAACGGCCTCTGGCACGTGTTCTCGACCCAGGCCAAGGGCAACGGGTGGGGCCTGGAGTACCGCTCCTTCACGGACTGGTCGAACGCCGGGGCGGCGACGCCCTACTTCCTCGACTCCACCGCCATCGGCGGCGGGTACCGGGCTGCACCGTTCGTGTTCTTCCATGCGCCTTCGCGGCTGTGGTACCTGGTGTTCCAGAACGGCAACGCCGCCTACTCGACCAACCCCGACATCGGCAACCCGGGCGGGTGGAGCGCGCTGAAGACCTTCTACAGCAGCGTGCCGCCGATCGTTCAGCAGAACACCGGCAACGGTGGCGGCAACTGGCTGGATTTCGCGGTGGCCTGCGACGCGGCCAACTGCCACCTGTTCTCCGCCGGCGACAACGGGCAGATCTACCGCTCGCAGACCACGCTCGCGAACTTCCCGAACGGCTTCGGCAACACGGTGATCGCGCTGCAGGACGCCGATCGCAACAAGGTCTTCGAAGCACCGCAGGTGTACAAGGTGCGCGAGACCGGGCAGTACCTGCTCATCGTCGAGGCCATCGGCAGCAGCGGGCGGTACTTCCGCTCGTGGACTTCGAGCAGCCTGGGCGGAACCTGGACGCCGCTGGCCGCGACCGAGTCCAGCCCGTTCGCCGGCGACGCCAACGTGAGCTTCCCGACCGGCAAGTGGAGCCAGGGCATCAGCCACGGAGAGATTCTGCGCACCGGGTATGACCAGAACGTCGAGGTCAGCGCCTGCAACATGCACTTCCTCTACCAGGGGCTGGCGCCTGGCGCGAGCGGCGACTACGGCAGGCTGCCGTACAAGCTCGGCGTGCTCACGCAGACCAACTCGCCCTGCTGAGCCGTCCCGCGCAACCCCGTGAAATGCTCACGGGGTGTCATGCCGTTGAACCATTGATCATGGCTCGATCATGCATTCGATCCGAAGGCTGCCCACACTGTCGAGGTGATGACAACGGCGGGTGTGCGATCGATGGTTCCACTTCAGTTTCGGTTGCTGCTGGCACCGTTTCACTTCATGGCGCGCATCCTCTTCAGCGACTTGAAACTGGAGCGCGAGGGGCGGGACTTTCACATCCGCATCGCCACGCCCGAGCCCGGACCGCAGGCGCTGAGCGAAGCGGCCATCGCCGAAGCGGCGCCGTTGCGGGCCGCGCTGAAGAAGTTGCTCGATTCGCATCCCCAGGCCCGCAAGGTGCTGCGCCACCTCCGGTACGTCGAGCGTGCGCTGGCCACCCAGGGCCTGGCCGCGCTGGCGACGATGCCTGTCGACGTGCTGAAGATGGCGCTGAGGCAGCTGGATTCGATCGTCTCCAACTGGTCGAACCGTCACCTCGCGGATCTGCGTTCGAAGATGGCCGTCGCCGTGCTGGAACATCCGGAAGATTCGGACGATTCGCTCTACGGTGCGAACGGTGATCGGCTGTCCGACTTCGTGACGGAATCCCGGCTGATGGTCGGAGATGCTTCGCACTCGGTGTTCATGGAGCTTGAACGGCAATACGAAGCCTTGCTTCCGCCGGAGGCGATCCGTGCCTCGCTCAATGCGACAAGGGCTGCACCATGAGGGCGTCGCATGTCGAATGACAGGGGCGCGCCGCACCGACCCACCCAGGGTCATCCAGCCGGGTGAGGCGGTGGTGCGGTGCTGCCCCGCACCACCAGCTGCAGATCCAGCGACCCGATCGGCGCGTCGTTCAGCTGTTTCACGCCCAGCAACCGAAGCAATTCCCTGGCGGCGGTGCAGCCCATCTCATAGATGGGTTGCCGGACCGTGGTGGTCGGCGGCACCGAATACGCGGACGGAGGAAAGCCGTCGAACCCCACCAGCGAGACCTGCCCCGGCACCTCGATGCCTCGATTGAACAGGACCAGCCGCGCGCCGTTCAAGCTCGGGTCATTCGCCGCGAAGACCGCCGTCAACCCGATGCCGGAATCCAGCAGGGCCTGCATCGCCTGCATGCCACCCAATTCGGAAAAATCACCGCGCACGATGAGGCGCTGATCCACCGAGAGACCGGCCTCGCGGTGCGCATCCATGTAGCCCTGCATGCGGGCAATCGCATCGGGCTGGTATTCGATCCCCGCGATGTGCGCGATTCGCCGATGCCCCAACTCGATCAGGTGACGGGTTGCCATGTAGCCGCCCCGGCGCTGGTCGACATCGAGTGAGCTCAGGCGGGGGCCGTGGCATTCGCGGCCGATGACGACGATGGGCTGCTGCTCGGAGAGATCCAGCAGTTGCTCGTTGCTGAGCCGTCCACCGATGACCACGATGCCGTCGATCTTGCGCGACATCAGCAGGCGCACGCGATCCGCTTCGTCACCGTCGCGACCCCAGTGGCCCGAGACCAGGATGGGGGTGTAGCCGCTGCTCCTCAGTTCGTCTTCGACGCCCGTGGCTGCACGCGAGGTATAGGGGTTGTCGAAATCCTGCGTCAGCACGCCGATGGTCATGCTCACCCCGCTGCGCAGGCTTTTCGCGACCAGGTTCGGCTTGAAGCGCAGCTTCTTGATCGCGGCTTCGACGGCGTCGCGCCGCGGCGAGTCGACGTGCCCGTTCAGGATGCGCGACACGGTGCTGGCTGAAACACCCGCCAACCGAGCGACGTCCTGCAGGGTCGCACTCTGCTCCGATGCGCCTCGGCTCGCCAGCTCGTCGCGCCTTCCTTTTCCAGGGCTGGTCATTGAATGCTTGCCCGAAAGGGCCCTCCTTGTCGGTTTCTGGAAACGATTGCACCGGGCGCATCCCGGCAAGGCGCTGCGTCCATGCCGACTGCCCAGTAATTCACGGTATTCCGATGATACGGGACGGATCGATTGACACAACCAGTAACTTCGTTGCAACATCCCGTCAACGTGCAATCGATTGCACGTCATTTCAAACCCCATGACCGGAAGTTGAACGAATGATGAAGACGGAAGTAAGCTCTATTCGTGGCACCTCTGAAAGGACCGCTCCAAGTTTTACTTCCCCCTCTTTGCAATCGATTGCACGACTCGCTTTGACCGCGGCCCTGCTCTGCGCGGGGCTGGCGGCTTGCGGTGGCGCCGGCGGCGCGACGGCGTCCGACACGGCAACGCTGGCCGACTTTCCGGCCGCGGCCGCGGGCAACCCTC
>NZ_JBFUFQ010000118.1:0-17350 GCF_056403355.1 Rhizobacter sp. P2_H3
CCGGGCAGGTGCGACTGGAAGGCCGGGAAGCCACCGTAAGCCTCGGACCGCAGCGGCAACTGCATCGCCGAGAACTCGACGCCGCGGCGCATCGCTTCGGGCGAGTACTCGAACAGCAACTGCGTGCCGTTGTCGGCCAGGCTGCCGAGCAGCCAGTCCTGGCCCCAGCCGCGGAACAGGACGTCGAGCTTCTTCATCGTGGTGCCATGCCGGCGGGGCGGCGCGCCCGCTGGCGCGGTGCCATGGCAGCGCGTTCCATCTCGGCGATGCTGATGTGTGGCTTGAGCATGAGAACGTTCTCGAGATCGCTTGTCAGCGAGAGCGCCTGCACCACCCGCACGAAGGTTTGCAGCGTGGTGTTGCCGTCGGATTCGAGCTTCTTGATCGCGCCGAGCGCGACGCCTGCACGCTGCGCCAGCTCCTGTTGGGTGACGCGCGACGCGAGGCGCTGGGTGCGCAGGCGACTGCCGAGCTCATGGACGAGTTCGTCTGGCGTGGCAAGCTTGATGTCGACCATCTGAAAAACTTAGTAGATATTTGAAAGTCTATTATTTAATAAATTACGATTTAATGGACATTTAAGTGTCTTCTATATTCTTCAACGAAGTGCAAACAACACTGTAGCCGGGTTCATTGGCCCGAAGGTCGATGCCGGGGCAACTCGGGACAAATGTCCCCTGTGCTCCATGCAGCAGCCCGTCGAAGACCCGGAGGCCCACCACCCTCGCCGACCGCCCCGCATGACCCCCTTCCCGAGTGAGATCACGCCGCAGCACCTGTGCCTCGACCGCCGCCAGGCGCTCGCGCTGACCGGTGCGGCGCTCGCAGGCCGCGTGGCAAGCGCCGCCGCCGCCGACGACATCACCCCGCGCGAAGCCGCGACCCGCCACAACAACTACTACGAGTTCTCGCCCGACAAGGCGGCCGTCTGGAAGCTCGCCGAAGACTTCCGCACGACACCATGGACCGTGATGGTCGACGGCGAGGTCGAACGCCCGCGCCGCTTCGACCTCGACGAGCTGCTGCGCCTCTTTCCGCAGGAAGATCGCATCTACCGGCTGCGCTGCGTCGAGGGCTGGTCGATGGTGGTGCCGTGGCGCGGCTTTCCGCTCGCGGCGCTGCTGAAACTGGTGGCACCGACCTCGCGCGCACGCCACGTGCAGCTCGTCTCGGTGCTGCGCCCGTCCGAGATGTACGGCCAGCGCCGCCCGATGCTCGACTGGCCCTACACCGAGGCCTTGCGCATCGACGAGGCCATGCACCCGCTGACGCTGGTGGCCACCGGCCTGTACGGCAACGCGCTGCCGCCGCAGAACGGCGCGCCGCTGCGGCTGGCGGTGCCGTGGAAGTACGGCTTCAAGAGCCCGAAGGCCATCACGCACATCCGGCTCGTGGAGGCGCCGCCCGCGACGACCTGGATGCAGGCCGCGCCGTCGGAGTACGGCTACTTCGGCAACGTGAACCCGGAGGTGCCGCACCCGCGCTGGTCGCAGCGCCGCGAGCTGCGGCTGGGCGAGCTCGCCAAGCGCCCCACCCTGCCCTTCAACGGGTACGCGGCCGAGGTCGCGTCGCTGTATGCCGGCATGGATCTCTCACGGCATTTCTAGGCTGCTGCCGCTGCTGTGCTTCGCACTCGGCACCTGGCCGGGCCTGCGCTGGGGCTTCGCGTTCATCGCCGGCACGCTCGGCCCCGATCCGATCGCCGCGCTGACGCACGCGAGCGGCTGGTGGGCCATGGGGCTGCTGCTGGCGACACTCGCGATCACGCCGCTGCGCCGCATGTCGGTGTGGCTGTCGCGCGCCGTCGCGCTGCACTGCGGGCGGCGCATCGGCGACTGGAACGCGCTGATCCGCCAACGCCGCCAGCTCGGGCTGTGGAGCTTCGGCTATGCGGTGGTGCACCTCGGTCTCTACCTGGGCTTCGATGCCGGCACGCTGCGCGCGTATGCGCAGGACCTGGCCGAGCGGCCGTTCATCGCGATCGGCTCGGCGGCGCTGCTGTTGCTGCTGCCGCTGGCGCTGACCTCCACTCAATGGGCGATCCGCCGGATGAAGCGCCACTGGGTGCGGCTGCACAAGCTGGTGCATGCAGCGGTCGCGCTCGCGGCGCTGCATGGCGTGCTGCAGGCGAAGGTGGGCCACGTGTCAGCGTGGGTCTTCGCCGGCATCGCCGCAGGGCTGCTCGCGTTCCGGCTGGCCGCGCACTTCTCTCGTGCGCGGACACAGCCGGAAGCGGTCACTGCACCGGCATCGGCTGACCGTACAGCGGCGAGCGCGGCCCCGGCAGCACGCCGTTGCGGCGCGGCGCCCCCAGCATGCGATCGTCGGCCACCCCGGCCCAGCGGTACGACTCGTCGGTGGCGTTGCTCATGACGTGCCGCACCAGCGCACCCACCAGCGCGCCGATCAGGCCGCCTTGCGACTGCTGCTGCTCCTCGGACGAGCTGGCCACCGCCGAGCCCTTCCACAGCAGCTCGCCGCTGCGCAGGTCGACGATGCGGGCCTCGACCTCGACGCGCGTCTCGCTGGCCAGCACCGTGTAGCTCGCACCGTACTTGCGCACCTTGATGTAGACCGCCGCGTCGGCACCGAAGAACTCGCGCAGCTTCTTCAGCGAGACCTCCTGGGCGTCGTGCGCGGTGTCCACGCCGTTCTGGCGGAAGGTCTCGTCGACCAGCGTGACCGGCAGCACGTAGTAGCCCGCTTCGGCCAACGGCCGGGTCGCCTGGCTCCAGACGGAGGCGGTCGCGCTGATCTCGGGCGACTCGTTGAGCGGCGGCAACACCAGCAGCGAGGCCGGTTTCGCGCGATTGAAGGCCGTGTAGTCGTAGGCCGGCGAGGTGGCACAGCCACCGAGCAGCGCGGCGCCGGCGACGGCAGCCCACAGGATGAGGGATCGAACGCGCGTCATGCCGGTTTCTCCGTCTTGGCCACGGGGCCGTCCAGGCGCTTGAGCAACTGGTCCATGTAGGGCGCCGATTCCGGGAACGCGAGCTTCTCGGCCTGCCAGAGCTGGCGCGCCTCGCCCGGGTCGCCGATCGACAGCTTCAGCATGCCCAGGTGGGCCCGCAGGCCGGGCGGCAACGCGGCATTCTGCGCACGCGCCTTCACGACGTGCTCCTCCAGCGCGGCGATCTGCTCCTGCGCGCCGGCGCCGCCGCGCTGCAGCGCGTCGTACTGCTGGCGCGGGAACGACTCCCACAGGTACAACGGCGGGCGCGGCTTCGCGCAGCCGGCCAGCAGCGCCAGCGCACAGGCGGCGACAAGGAAGCGCCCTGTCACTTGGCTGTCTCCTTGCCCCACTGACCACTGTCCTTCGCGGTGACGAGGTCGTCGACCGCCTGGCGCATCGCAAGATCGAGCACCTTGCCGTTCAGCGTCGCGTCGTAGCTGGCGGTGCCGCCGAAGCCGAGCACCTCGCGGTTCGACAGCTCGTACTCGCCGGCACCGCGCGCCGAGTAGACGACCTCGGCGGTCAGGCTGTTGACGATGTTCAGCGTGATCTTCGCGTAGGCGATCTGCGTCTTGCCGCGGCCGAACAGGCCGAACAGCTGGTGGTCGCCGACCTCCTTGCGGCCGAACTCGGAGATGTCGCCGGTCACCACGTACGAGGCGCCGCGCAGCTTCTGCGCCGTGCCCTGCAACTTGGCCTCCTGGCTGGTCTCGGACATGTTGTCGCGGTCGAGCACCGAGAAGCGCTGCGACTGCTGCAGGTGCGCGATCAGCGTGGTCTTGGCCTGGCTGCCGAGGCGGTCGACACCATCGGAGAACACGCCGCGCATGAAGGTGGAGCGGTTGTCGAACTTGCCGACCGAGACCGGCAGGCGCGTGCCGTTGAACGGCGCGGCGGCCGCCTGCACCTTGGCGACCTCCAGCGTGCGGGAGCTTTCGGTGGCGCAACCGGCGATGAACAAGGCGCATGCAGCCGCGAGAACGGCTGTCGGACGTTGGAACATGGGAATCCTCTGGAAGGGATGAAGCAGGTAGAAAAGCCGTGAATTATCTGACGCGCCATTGAGCGCCCCCCGGCACATCGGCACGGTGAACGACAAAAAGATTGGGGATGCTTTCAGCCCTCTGCCATGCTGCCGATAACTCCTCCCATGGCCGATACCGCTTTCCTCGCCGCCAAGGTGCTCCTGCTCGAACACGATCCGAAGCACTATCCCGAACTGCTCAAGTTCTGCGAGACGCTCGGGATCATCACCGTGCCGCGCGCCGCGGCCGACGCGATGGACGCGCTGGCCCAGCACAAGGACCTGGCCGGCGTGCTGCTGGCCGAAGACCTGCCCTGCGACGGGCCGGACAGCCTGAAGCTCGCCCAGGCCCTGCACCGCCAGCGCCCGGAGCTGCCGATCTTCCTGCGCCGCACCAGCACGCGAGCCCTGACCGACGACGAGTCGCGCTGCATCACGCACCCGTGGACCAGCGGCCAGCTCGATGAGCTGCGCGCCCACATCGAGCGCAGCCTGTTCGGCCTGCGCTACCCGATGGCGCTGGTGCACGGCATCGTCGAGCTGACCTGCAAGGCCATCCGCTCGATGTTCCCGAACGCGACGGTGGAGGCCGGGGCGCCCTACGTGGTGCACGACCGCATCATCTACGGCCAGGTGTCGACGCTGATCGCGCTGGAGAGCACCTGGTGCCGCGGCTACATGATGCTGCAGACCGAGGAAGGCGCGCTGCGCCAGGGCATGGCCCAGGGCATGGGTTTCGAGGGCGTCGGCGGCGACCTGGGCTTTCGCGAGCTGAACAACCTGATCGCCGRGACCACGAACCTGATCTGGGGTGCGTTCAAGAACCACTACATCCCGCCCGAGGCGTTCCCGACGCAGCAGACGCAGGTGCCGATCGTGATCAACCACGAGCAGAAGTACATCTCGTTCGGCTCGCAGGATCCGCAGCTGTGCATCCGCTACCAGCTCGCGGACCCGAACCACCCGCGCCAGCGTTCGCTGACCATCGTGCAGCGCTTCATCTTCAACCTGCTGTTCCGTCCCGAGGCCTTCGTCGAGTTCTCGAATCCGGCATCCACCGACAACACCGGCGAGCTGGAATTCTTCTGAAGAGAAAAACTGAATGGCCCAGATCCTGGTCGTCGACGACTCCCAGACGATGCGCGAGATCGTCTGCAGCTTCCTGAAGCAGAACGGCTTCGACGTGGCCCAGGCCAACGACGGGCGCGACGGCCTGCGCCAGCTGGCGCTCGACCCGGCCATCAAGCTGGTGGTGAGCGACATCAACATGCCGAACATGGACGGCCTGACGATGGCCGAGAAGATCCGCACCGAGCTCGGGAACGCGGCGGTGCGCATCGTGATGCTGACCACCGAGGACAACGCCGAGATGCGCGAGCGCGGCAAGGCGATCGGCGTCACCGGCTGGATCGTCAAGCCGTTCCGCGGCGAGGCGGTGCTGGGGCCGTTCCGCAAGTTGTGCGGGCTGTGAGGCCAGAGGGCTGACACGAAAGTGCAAGACACGCGGGCGAACATCGCGCAAGTCAAGAGGGGAACTTCGGGCTTCTGAACTTTTCCGCACGAGCGTACTTTTCGGGCCTCGCGAGATCGGTTTCATGCAGGTCTCGACAACACAGGGAGACAACCCAATGCGACACCTCACGCGGCTGTGCCTGGCCGGGATCGGCGCCGTGCTCGTCGGCCTGACGACGGCGGCCCTGGCGACCAACTACTCGCTGTGGATCAATGGCCGCACCGGCGGCGGGATCCTCGGCAACTATGCCGACTTCACCTACTGGGGGCCGGCGACCGTCGAGGCCGGCGTCAACAAGAAATCGGTCAACTGGGACGGCTACAACCACGTCTCCGACCAGAACTACCTGGTGCGCAACGCGCTCGACTGCTACTGCACCGGGCCGAACTGGTGCTACGTCGCGGCGCACAGCGCGGGCGACCTGATGATCGGCTACGCGCTCTCGCTGTACGGCGGCACGGCGCGCTACAAGAAAACCGCGATCGCGAGCTCGACCGGCGAATGCGGCAACAGCGACGGCACGACCCAGGTCGGCTGGAACATCAAGTGGGTCGACATCGCCGCCGGCGCCGGGGGCGGCAGCGAACTGGCCGACGCCGGCGACTGGGCCGTCTCGGAGCCGCTGGTGTCCGACCTGAAGACCGCCACCGCCCGCGCGCTGTACGACCACAGCAACACCCGCGCGACCTGGTTCTACATGTACGCCGGCGCCAAGGGCACGCTGTACTCCTTCGTGCTGCCGGGGCAGGACGACGAGGTCGTCGCCTATCACTCGAGCGGCGGCGTCTCGGGCAGCTCGGGCGCGAGCTTCTGCAACCCGAGCGACTGGCTGTGCAACGACCTGACGCTGGGCACCGCGAACAACGAAGGCGGCCGCGCCAAGTGGAGCAACCATTCGGTGGTGTTCCGCGACGATGCCGAGGCCTTCAACCACTACACGAACAAGAACTGGGGCGGCGTGGTTTCGAAAGTCCGCGCCGACATGGTCACCAACGCTAGATGATGGCCCACCCCCGAGGCGCTGCGCGCCTCCCCCTCGAGGGGGCGCCGCCAGTGGCCCGGCAAAGCCGGTTCCACGGCGTCCGCTGGGCCGACGCGCACGCTTGAATGGGAAGGCCTCTGCTGATCGTCATGGCCTGCGTCAGCGTCGCGGCGTTGCTGGCTGCACTCTCGTTCGGGCGCGAGGCGCCGACCGAGGCGCCTGTCATCCTGCCCGCCGTGGCAGTGCAGACCGCAAGCCCGAGACCGGCAGTGCCACCCTCTGCATCCTTCAGTGCGAGCGCGGTGCAGGCACGCCGCGCGCAGCTCGACCTGTGGCAGCAGCGGCTCACCCGCGCCGAAGACACGCTCACCAAGTACAAGACCTCGACCCGCTACCCGCACGAGGCGCGCCCGCTGGGCGAGCACCCCGACCAGGTGCGCCCGTTCGACCCGGTGGCCGAGGAGATGCCGTTGCGCACCCCGGGCGGCCAGCCGGCCAAGGGCGTGCGCGTGCGCAGCACGCAGGACCGCGTGTTCGCGAGCGGCGCCGAATCGGTGCGCCTCACGGTGCGCGCCGTCGATGACGACGATCGCCCGCTGCCGCTGCTGGTGACGCGCGCCGTCGCGTTCGACCTGCCCGATGCGCGCCGGCCGTCAGGCCTGCCGCAGGTGCCGGTCACGTTCAGCGAGGCCGCGGACGGCAGCCTCGCGGCGGTGCTGCAACCCTCGACCCAAGGCTTTGCGGAGTTCGCCGGCACGATCCGCATCCAGGCCTACCTGAACCAATCGGGGCAGCTGGGCAACGTCAATTTCGACCTGGTCTACAACCCGCTGGTGCCCGCCGAATGGGCTGGTGTGCGCGAGGCGCTGCAGGCGGGCTCGCTCGATTTCTTCCTGAAGGCGCGGGTGGCACAGCCCGGCCGCTATGTCGTCAGCGCGCGCGTCGACGATGCGGCCGGCAAGCCGTTCGCGCTGCTGAGCTTCAACGACGAGGTGGCTGTCGGCGAGCAGGAGTTCAGGCTGCGCCTGTTCGGCAAGCTGGTGCGCGACGGCAAGCCGGCCTTTCCGCTGACGCTGCGCGATGTGCAGGGATTCCTGCTGCTGCCCGATCGTTTTCCGGACCGCGCGATGCTGCCGCGGCAGGCGGGCGCCGTGCACACCAGCAAGGCGTATGCGCTCGACAGCTTTTCAGATGCGGAATGGAGCAGCGAGGAGCGAAGCCGCTACCTCGCTGAACTCAACAAGGACGTGGATGAAGCCAAGCGGCAGGTCGATGCGCTGAACCGCTGAAGCGCATGCGGGCCGAGCGCCGGGCCGCCCCAAGCCGGCCCGCATCCCCTCGGGGGATCGGTCGGTGTACCCGCCGACCGAGGGGTCGTCATCAAAGCCAGCGCCACACCCTGACCAGCCAAGCCGGCACGCGCTGGCCGCGGGGACGATAGTTCTGGCGAAGTTCTGCGTACATGGGTGACCTCCGAGGTGCGGACTGTATCTTCATACAGTACTGTGTGCAAGCACAGTATTCGCCGCATCAACCCTTGTAGCTGCCGCGCACCGCATCACCGGCCGCCTTGGCGCCCAGGCCGGTCGGGTCCGCGAAGCCGACGGCGGTTTCCGTCAGGCTCGCGCCCATCTCGACGCCGGCCTTCTTCACGTCGCCGCCGATCACCGCGGTGTCGGCCACGTGCAGCGCACCGCCGATCGCCTTGGCGCCCAGTTCGCCCAGCGCCGAGAACACCTTGCCCAGGCCCGGGATCTTGCCGAGCGTGTTCTTGATCAGATCGCCGATGAAGTTGAAGGCCTTCGACAGGCCGTCGAGGATCTTGTGGCCGATGTACTCGGCGTTGTCCATGTTCGTGCCGTTCTTCTTCACGTGACCGTCGTTGGTCTGGTCGAGCCGCTGGTCGGCCTTCAGGTGCCCGTAGCCGTACTTGCCGAAGTCCTGCAGCAGGCCGGCCTCGGTGCCGTGGCGCGCATCGCCGTCCTTCGTGAAGCCTTCGATCTTGCCGTTCTTCGTCACGTCTTCGGGGCGCACGTCGCCGTCGCGGTCCTTCGCGCCCTTGACCCAGCTGACGACGTTGGACGCCCGCTGCGCCGCGTCGGCGCGCTCCTGCGGGCTCTTGGCCGGATCGTCCCAGTCGCCGCACTGCTTCTTCAGGTTGTCCTTCACGCCGCTCTGGTTGCCCAGGTTCTTCAGCGTCGGGTTGCCGTCGACGATGCTCTGCGCCGAGGCGCCCGGCGGCGCCTTGTCGTTGGCCGACGGCATCACGGGTCCACTCTGCGCGGCCGGTGCACCTTGCTGCGCGGCGGCGGCCTGGCCGCCTTGTTGCATCGCCAGCGCCTGCTGCGGCTGGGCCTGCGGCATCGGCGGCAGCGAGCGCATCGCCGACAGCGACGACGCCGACATGCCGGGCTCCTCGTTGTCGTCGTCCTTGCCGCCCAGGGAGAGGCTCGGGAGCTTCAGGCCACCCATCACCTGGTCGATGAAAGCCCCCTGCTGCTGCCCGCCTTGCGGGGCAGCCCCGGTGGCCGATGCGCATTGCGCCCCGGCCCGATGCACTTGCGTGGACTGAATGTTCATGATCGAGGCGCCTTCGATGCATCGCGCGGCCCGCTGCGGCGCAGCGATCGACTCCGGCGAACGGTCCCCTACCTTAGGGATCAGGGAGCGCGCACCGAGGCACACGATGCGAAGCGACGGCCGCCGATGCGAAATGCCCCTGGAATGCCCCTGCCCGCCACACGGCGACACCTGGGCCGGCAGGCCGCTCCCTATGATCGATCGCATGAGCACATTGAACGAACTCGCCGGGCACCCGGCCCCCGCCTCGGTGCTGGTCGATGTCGGCCGGCTGCTCGCCGCCTACGCCGACGACCGGCCCGACCCCTCGGTGCCGGCGCAGCGCGTCGCGTTCGGCACCTCCGGCCACCGCGGCTCGTCGCTCGACCGCTCGTTCAACGAATGGCATGTGCTCGCGATCGCGCAAGGCATCTGCGACCACCGGCGCCAGGCCGGCATCGACGGGCCGCTGTTCCTCGGCGTCGACACGCATGCGCTGTCGGCACCGGCCGCGGCGACGGCGCTCGAGGTGCTGGCGGCCAACGGCGTGACGGTGATGCTGGCCGAGCGCGACGAGTTCACGCCGACGCCGGCGGTGTCGCATGCGATCCTGGTGCACAACCGCGGGCGCGCCAGCTCAGGCCAGGGCCTGGCCGACGGCATCGTGATGACGCCCTCGCACAACCCGCCGCGCGACGGCGGCTTCAAGTACAACCCCTCGCATGGCGGCCCGGCCGACGAGAAGGTGACCGGCTGGATCCAGGCCGCGGCGAACCGCCACCTCGAAACCGCGCTGAAGGATGTGAAGCGCCTGCCGGCCGGACGCGCACTGCGCGCCGACACCACGCGCCGCCACGACTACCTGCAGCACTACGTCGGCGAACTGGGCCAGGTGGTCGACCTCGACGCGGTGCGTGCGGCCGGCGTGCGCATGGGCGTCGATCCGCTCGGCGGCGCCGGCGTGCATTACTGGCGCGCGATCGCCGAGCACTACCGCCTCGACCTGACCGTGGTCAGCGAAGAGGTCGATCCGACCTTCCGCTTCATGTCGCTCGACTGGGACGGCCAGATCCGCATGGACCCGTCGTCGCCGTACGCGATGCAACGCCTGGTCGCACTGAAGAGCCGCTTCGACATCGCGTTCTCGTGCGACACCGACCACGACCGCCACGGCATCGTCACGCCGGGCGCCGGCCTGCTGCCGCCGAACGACTACCTGTCGCTGATGATCGAGCACCTGTTCCGGCACCGGCCGGCCTGGGGCCGCGAGACCAGCATCGCGAAGACCGTCGTCACGACGCAACTGATCGAGCGCATCGCCGCGCGCCTCGGCCGTCCGCTGTTCGATGCGCCGGTCGGCTTCAAGTGGTTCGCCGACGGGCTGCTGAAGGGCAGCCTCGGCTTTGCCGGCGAAGAAAGCGCCGGCGCGAGCTTCCTGCGCCGCGACGGCAGCGCCTGGAGCACCGACAAGGACGGCATCGCCGCCGCGCTGCTGTCGGCCGAGATCACCGCGACGCAGGGCCGCGACCTCGGCGCCGTCTACGACGAGCTGGCCGGCGCGCTCGGGCGGCCGGTCGCGGGCCGCATCTCGGCGGCCGCGACGGTGGCACAGAAGCGCAAGCTCGGCGCGCTGTCGCCGCAGCAGATCCGCTCGACCGAGCTGGCCGGCGACCCGGTGGTGCAGGTGCTGAGCCAGGCGCCGGGCAACGGCGCGGCGATCGGCGGCATCAAGGTGGTCACCGCGAACGGCTGGTTCGCGGCACGGCCGTCGGGCACCGAGGACATCTACAAGATCTACGCCGAGAGCTTCCGCGATGCGGCGCACCTGCAGCGCTTGCTCGACGAGGCACAGCGGGTGGTGGACGCGGCGCTGGCCGCTTGATCCGGCTCAGCCGCGCGGCTTGCCGTGCCAGAACGGCTCGGCCCGGCCGGCACGCTTCAGGGCCTTGTGGGCCGCCCGGGCCGAACGGGCCTGTTGCGCGGCCAGCCAGCCGACGGCGAACCAGGCTTCGGGTTCGGCGGCGGCCCGCTCGCGATAGGCCTTGAGCGCGACCGCCAGGTCGTTGTGGCTTCCCAGCGCGTCCTGCGCAGGCGCCAGCGCGTCGAAGAAGCGCGCGACCGGCTTGTCACGGTACAGCGGCGCGATGAACTCGGCGAGGTAGCGCAGCCGCTTCAGCTCCTTGCGCACCGCGTGCTGGTCGTCGGCCGGCGCATCGGCGAAGCCGCGTGAATGCCCGACCAGGCGGCGCAACAACGCGTCGAGGCGCTCGCCGATGGCCGCGACGGCCGGACCTTCATGCGCACCACCGCGCACCGCCGACGCTTCCATCGCATAGGCCTGCACGGCCAGCAGCACCTGCTGCACCTGCGGGTGCTGCACCCGTGCCTCGATCGGCTCGGCGCCCGCCGGCAGCCGGGGCCGCGTCAGCGGCGGCGCGCCCGCGGCGACCAGCGCATCGGCGGTCTCGTCCTCCAGGATCTGCTGGTCGCGGTCGACGCCGAGCACGCGGAAGAGTTCGGCCACCGGCGCCTCCCAGCCAAGGTCGAGCCCGCAGTCGAGCGGCGCCAACTCGCGCAGCACGACGCGCAGCCGCCGCAGGCCGATGCGCAGCTGGTGCACATGCTCCGGCTGGCGGCTGCCGGAGGCGACGGCGCTGGCGTTGCGCAGCACCTGGGCCAGGCAGGAACCTGTGGCAGCACGGGCGAGGCCGGGACCATCGGCATCCGCGGCCAGCTGCGGCGGCCTGGCGCGCGCCGCCGCCGGGTGACTCTGCCCGCGCGACAGCAAGCTGCCGCGCTCGGCCTTCGAGACGATGTCGAGCCACAGGCCGTGCTCGGCGACCCAGTCGGAGGCCAGCGCGAACAGGCCTTGCAGCGGCCCGGCCTTCCATTCGAACTCGATCTCGCGCAGCGGGTGCACGGCGGCACCCGCGACGACCTGCCCCACATCGAGCGCCGCCTCGATCTCGGCACCATCGGGCAGCGTGAAGACACGCACGACGCGGTCGACCTCGGTGCGGAACACCTCCTGCAAGGCCACGCCGCCCAGCGCGTCGAGAAGCCGCCGGTGCGCCGGCGAGCCGCGGTGGCGGTCGATGTTGATGGCCGGTGCGCCGCTGCGCACGGCATCGGCCGGCAGTTCCGCGTTGTGCTCGAGCCGCGCCACGCCGTGCGCGCCACTCGCCTTCAGCGTCTGCACCCAGCGCGTGCCTTCGAGCCGCAGGCGCAAGGCGATCTCATCGCGCGCCAGCCGGCCGTCGGCGGTGTCGAAGTAGTGCGCCTGCATCCGCACGGCCTCGGTGCGGCCCTGCAGGAAGCGCTGTCGCAGATGCGTGAATCGGGTCTCGGGGATCTGGAACTTCAGCTCGATCTCATGCATGGGGAATCAGGATCAAGGATCAGGGTTTGGCTCGGGTCAGGCGTGCGCGCCAGCGGTCCCAACCAGTGTGCCAGCGCGCGCGCAGCGTCGGCAGATCGTCGCCCGGCGAATCGGTGTCGGACGAGGCGACCTCGTCGCCCCGGTCTTGCGCCGCGCGCCGCACGAACTGCGGGTCCATCATCAATGCGCCGATCGACATCAGGCCGAGTCGTTCGCGAAGACGTCTTGTCTCCATGATCTGCGCTCCATTCACCGGACCTCGGGCCGCTCCGGTATGGCGCCGCGTCAAGGTCTGGTATAAACGGTATATATCGTATAAACCATTGAAGTCAAGCCGATGACCACATCAACGACCGCCCGCAAGACCCCCTCCAAAACCTCCACCAAGACCGCTGCCGCCCCGGCAAAGAAGACTCCCGTCGCCGCCAAGAAGGTTGCGGCGAAGAAAGTCGCAGCCAAGACGGCTGTCGTCGCGAAGCCCGCACCGGCCCCCGTCGCCGAGAAGCCCAAGCACAAGCTGGTGCGCGACAGCTTCACGATCCCGAAGTCGGAGTACCAGCTGCTCGAGGCGCTGAAGCTGCGCGCGACCGCGCTGAAGCGCCCGACCAAGAAGAGCGAGCTGCTGCGCGCCGGCATCGCGACGCTGAACGGGCTGGCCGACAAGGCGCTGCTGGCCGCGCTGAACAGCGTGCCCAGCCTGAAGACCGGCCGCCCGAAGGCGGACGGCGACGCGGCCAAGGACTGAGCCTCAGGTCGTCAGCTCGCCCCACGCCGTCGCGACGCGGCGAAAGCGGCCCTGATCGTCGAGCGCCTGCGCATCGACGAGCTCGGCCGTACCTTCCATCACGACGCCATGGAAATCGTGCTCGATCACCGATCGCGGCGCCTTGAACGAGGCCGGGAGTTGCCCGCCCACGTCAGCGTCGAACAGCGAAAACCCATAGACAGTGACCAGCTTGTCGACTTCCATCTCGGCTCCTTGTGCAGGGGTTGCAGGTGGTACAGGGTGGTGCGGCGAGGTTGCTGCGATGCAGCAGCAAAAATTATAGAAACCCAGCCACCCGCGCCAGAAGCCCATCCACGCTGTCGGGTCGGGATTGGCTTGTGCTGCGTCAAGGATTGGCTCAGGGATTCACATCCGCCCCGAGCGGGCAGGTGCCGCCGCCCGCCGGCGCGTTGACCCGGACCACGCGCGGCTTGCCGAGCGCGGGCGCCGCGGGGTCGTAGGCCGCGTTCGGCGCCTTCCAGCCCGCCAGGTAGGCCGTCAGCGCATCGATGTCCTGTGCGCCGCCCAGCAGGCTCGTGCCCTGCCGGAAGGTCGAAAAGCCGTCGCCGCCGGTCGCCATGAAGTTGTTGATCGTCACGCGCCAGGTCTTCTGCGGGTTCACCACCACGCCGGCCGCATCGACCAGCGTCTCGGTGCCGGCCGCCGTCGTCAACGCCACGCCGCTCACCCGCGCATTGCAGGCCGCGCTGCCATCCCAGGTGTAGCGCAGGCCGGCGCTCGGCACCATCAGCCGGGTCGCGGTCGCAAGCTGGCCGCGGCAACCGGCGAACTGCTGCTCGAGCACGTCCTTCACGTTCTGCGTGGTCAGCGTCAGCGTCACCAGGCTGTTGCCGAACGGCTGCACCGTGAAGGCCTCGCCGTAGGTGATGTTGCCGTCGCCCTCGCCGGCCGCGCTCGACCTGAAGTTGAAGCCCGGGCTGCGCACGCCGCCACGGTTCATCAACGCGAACTGCGCGCCACCGAAGGGCGGCGCCGCGGTGGCCACGAGCTGCGCATCGGCGATCAGTTCGCCGGCCGGCATGTTGCAGGCCGCGTCGCCGGTGACCGGCAGCGCCTGCGTGATGCTGCCGATCACCTGGTTCGCGATCGGTGCGACCAGCGCGTCGTAGGCGGCGACCAGCGCCGCCACCGCCGCGTTCGGCGTGGTGGCAGGGTCGCTGCGGTCGACGACGCGGTTGGTCGCGCTGACCGACATCACGTCGCCGTTCGACGGGTTGATCGCCAGGTCGATGTCGCTGACGACGCGGCCGAAGGCACCCGCCTGCGTCACCGGGATCATCCGGCCGGTCGCATTCGGCAGCTGGCAGTTGTAGGCGGTGTGGGTGTGGCCGCTGACGACCAGGTCGACCGCGTTGTCGAGCTGGCGCACCACGTCGGCGATCGCCGAGCCGGCCAGGCCGCCGGCACAGCCGTTGATGTCGTTGCTGCCGACCTGCGAGCCGCCCTGGTGCACCAGCACGACGATCGCCTCGACGCCGCGCGCGCGCAATTGCGGCACCAGCGCGTTGACGGTGTCGGCCTCGTTGCGGAACTCCAGGCCCGCGACACCGCTGGGCGTGACGATGGTCGGCGTGTCGCGCAGCGTCATGCCGATGAAGGCGACGCGCACGCCGTCGAAGGTCTTGATGCCATAGGCCGGCAGCAGGGTCTTGCCGGTGGCGGTGACGTAGACGTTGGCCGACAGCCACTTGAACGTCGCACCCTCGAACGGCACGGGCGTGCCGACCTGCGCGCCGCGGCAGCTGTTGGGGTCGGCGGCGCCGCCGGGCAGCAGCGCGCAGCCGCCGCGCTGCAGGCGCAGCAGGTCGGGCGAGCCGTGGTCGAACTCATGGTTGCCGACCGCGTTGAACTCCAGGCCGATGCGGTTCATCGCCTCGACGGTGGGCTCGTCGTGGAACAGCGCCGACACCAGCGGCGAGGCGCCGACGATGTCGCCGGCACCGACCACCGCGTTCAGCGGGTTCTGCGCCTTCAGCCGCGCGACGAAGCCGGCCAGCATGTCGGCACCGCCCGCAGGCACCAGGCCGGCGCCGCTGGACGAACTCTGCGTGACCGGGCTGAAGTTGCCCGGCGACTGCAGGTTGCCGTGGAAATCGTTGAAACCGATGAGCTTGACGTGGACGGGCGCCGTGCCCTGCGTCGGGGCGATGGGCGCGCAGGCGCACAGTGCGACAGCGGCCGCGACGGCCAGCAGGCGAACGAGGAGCATGTGGATCCTTTCGACGGGGTGTCCGGAAGTAGACATCAGATCGGCCGCGTCACCTCGGCCAGCGCGGCCGGCAATGCGGCCCGCATCGCCTCGATGAAGCGGCGCAGGCGCGCCGGATGGAATCGCGACGGCGGGTAGATCAGGTGCACCGGTAGCGCCGCCGCACGCCACTGCGGCGCGAGCTGCACCAGCCGCCCGRCCGCGATCTCGTCGGCGAGCATCCAGGTCGACATCAGCCCGATGCCGATGCCGCGCACCGTGGCACTGCGCAGCGCATAGAAGCTGTCGGTGGTGAAGCGCGGGCGAAAGCTCACGCGGTGCGCCTCGCCGGTGTCGGCATGGCTCAGCAGCACCTCGGTGCGGTAGAAATTGCGGGCACTCAGCCAGGGCAGCCCGGCCAGCTCGCGCGCATGCACCGGCATCGCGCGCCCGGCCATCAGCGACGGAGCAGCCACCACGATGCGCGGCACCTCGGACAGCTTGATCGCGACCACCGACGGGTCGGTCACCTCGCCCACCTGGATCGCGCAGTCGATGCCCTCGCCGACGAAGTCCGGCGTGCTGTCCTGCGTGCGATCCTGCGTGCTGTCGTGCAGCAGCCACTCCACCGTCACCCGCGGGTGCGCGCGCATGTAGTCGGACAGCGGCCCGACCAGCAGCTGCTGGCCGAAGGCATGCGGTGCGATCACGCGCAGCAGGCCCTCGGGTTCGTCGTCGGCACCGCGCAGTTCGGACTCGAACGCCTTCCAGCTCGCGATCAGCTCCTTCGCGCCTTCGTAGCAGCGCTCGCCGTCGGCGGTCAGCGTCATCGCGTGGGTCGAACGCTGCAGCAGCCGCAGCCCGAGCGATCGCTCCAGCGCCTGCAGCCGCCGGCTCATGGTCGGCTGGGTCGCGCCCATCTGCAGCGCCGCGGCCGACAGGCTGCCCGCCTCGACGATGCGCACGAAGGTTTCCATCAGCTCGATGCGGTCGGCCGGCGCCGTGGCGTGGGGGGTGGCATTGCTCATGCGCCGAGCGTATAGCAATTCTGCAAGCCGTCGGGCTACCCAGACACGCCCGCCCTGGAGACACTGCAGGCCTTCGTTCCAGAACTCAGGGTTTACACGAGATGTCCACCATTCATTCCACGCATGCCACACCGGTCGCCCTGACGCCGACCGGCAACGTTCCGCTGCCGATGGTGCTGCTGCTGGCGACCGGCACCGGGCTCGGCGTGGCGTCGCTGTACTACAGCCAGCCGATGCTGGGCGTGCTCGGCGCCGAGATCGGCGCAGGCCAGGCGACAAGCAGCCAGGCGATCGGCTTCGTGCCGACGATGACGCAGCTGGGCTACGCGCTCGGCATCCTGTTGCTCGCGCCGCTCGGCGACCGCTACGACCGCCGCCGCATCATCCTCGCGAAGGCCGCTGCGCTGTGCGTCGCGCTGCTGCTGGCCGGCGCGTCGCCGTCGGTGGGCGTGCTGCTGGTCGCGAGCCTCGCGATCGGGCTGGCCGCGACGATGGCGCAGGACATCGTGCCGGCCGCCGCCACGCTGGCCCCCGATGCGCACCGCGGCAAGGTGGTCGGCAGTGTGATGACGGGGCTGCTGCTCGGCATCCTGTTGTCGCGGGTGGTCAGCGGCTTCGTCGCCGAGCACTTCGGCTGGCGCACGATGTTCATCGCGGCCGCGGCCGCCATCGCGCTGCTGGGCGTCGCGCTGTGGCGCGGCCTGCCGCGGCTGAAGCCGACCACCCACCTCGCCTACCGCGCGCTGCTCGGCTCGCTGGGCAAGCTGTGGCTGAAGCACGGTGCGCTGCGCCGCGCGGCATTGGCGCAGGGGCTGCTGTCGGTCGGTTTCAGCGCGTTCTGGTCGACGCTGGCGGTGATGCTGCACGGCGAGCCGTTCCACCTCGGCAGCTCGGCGGCCGGTGCGTTCGGGCTGGCCGGCGCGGCCGGGGCGCTGGC
>NZ_JBFUFQ010000119.1:0-17244 GCF_056403355.1 Rhizobacter sp. P2_H3
CTGCACGTCGATGCGGCGCACGCCGCGCGGCGTCGGCAGGTGCACCGGGCCGGCCACCAGCGTCACCTCGGCGCCCGCCTCGTGTGCCGCACGGGCGATCGCGAAGCCCATCTTGCCGCTGGAGCGGTTGGTGATGCCGCGCACCGGATCGATCGGCTCGAAGGTCGGCCCGGCGGTGATCAGCAGGCGCTGTCCAGCCAGCCGCTTCGGCGCGAAGAACGACACCACGTCCTCCAGCAGCTCCAGCGGCTCGAGCATGCGGCCGTCGCCGATCTCGCCGCAGGCCTGGTCGCCGTTGCCGGGGCCGAGCACGGTGGCGCCGTCGGCGCGCAGCTGTGCGATGTTGCGCTGCGTGGCCGGGTGCGCCCACATCTCGCGGTTCATCGCCGGCGCCACCAGCAGCGGGCAGCGTTCGATCGGCCGTGCGAGGCACAGCAGGCTCAGCAGGTCGTCGGCGCGCCCCTGCACCAGCCGCGCGATGAAATCGGCGCTGGCCGGCGCGATCAGCACCGCATCGGCCTCGCGCGTCAGGTTGATGTGGGCCATGTTGTTGGCCTCGCGCGCATCCCACTGGCTGGTGAACACCGGGCGGGTCGACAAGGCCTGCATCGTGACCGGCGTGATGAACTGCTCGGCCGCCTCGGTCATCACGACCTGCACCGAGGCGCCGGCCTTCACCAGCGCGCGCGTCAGCTCGGCGGCCTTGTAGCAGGCGATGCCGCCGGTCAGGCCGAGCACGATGCGCTTGCCTTGCAGGTCGGTGGAAGATGCAGTGCTCACAGCGGTGTCCAGAAACGCGACATGTCGGAGAGGTTGAACAGCACGCGCACCGCCTTGCCGTAGACCTCGGCGTGCGGCAGGAAGCCCCAGCGGCGCGAGTCTTCCGAGTTGTCGCGGTTGTCGCCCAGCATCAGGTACTGGCCGGCCGGCACCGTGCAGTGCCACGCGCCGCGGCGCTCGTTGACGCAGTGCTGGCCGAGCTCGGGCTGCTGCAGGTCGAGCGCCATGCTGCCGAGCACGAACGGGTTGACCTTGATCAGGTGGTCGCGGCCGGGCAGCGATTCCTTCTGCAGCCACTGCCCGCGGTCTTCATCGCGCACGCCGGGTTCGCTGCCGTCGCTGACCGGCTCGACCTCGAACGGCGCGCCGTTGATGCTGACCGCGCCGTCCTGGAAGCGCACCAGGTCACCGGGCATGCCGATCAGCCGCTTCACGTAGAACTCGGAGACGTTGCGCGGGAAGCGGAACACGACGACATCGCCGCGCTGCGGCTTGCCGAACTCGATCGCGGTGTTGGTGAACGGCAGGCGCGGGCCGTACGCCAGGTGGTTGACGAGCAGGTAGTCGCCGACACGCAGCGTCGGCTCCATCGAACCGGACGGCACCTTCGGCCAGTCGGCCACCGCGACGCGGCAGGTGAACATCAGCGCCACCACGAAGAACAGCTCGGCGCCGAAGCTGACCCACAGCGGCTTGCGCACCGGGGCGGGCAGGTCAGCCGGAAGACGGGCGAGGCGGCGGCGCCAGGCGAACCAGCAGGCGCCGCTGGCCAGGCTCAGCAGGCACAGCACTTCGTTGATGGAAAAACCGATCTGCATCGAGGGCGCTTTCCGGGTGGATGTTCACGGGCTTCACACGGGCAAGGGCCCGGCGGGGATTATGGCTGCGCCGCGCGCCCGTCCCGGGCGCCGGATTCCTACACCTCGACGGCTGTAAGTCCTACGTCCCTCGGTCGACAACGTTGACCGGCATCCGGCAAGATGCCCCCACTCTGAGGAGACCTGCATGGACCCGTTGTTGGCATTGCGCAATACCACTGGCATCCCCACTGGCACCCGAGACACCTCCCCCGCCGGCTCGAGCCGGCGCCCCACGCTCGTCGGCCTGCCCGGCCGCCCGGCGGCGTCGCTGCAGCCGCAGTTCATGCAGAACAAGCTGCCGCCCGAGACGGCCACGCTGGCCGAAGTGACGGCCGGGCTGCTGAAGGCGCGCGCCGAAGTCGCGCCCAAGTACTTCTACGACAGCCTGGGCTCGCACCTGTTCGAGGCGATCACCGAGCTGCCGGAGTACTACCCGACGCGCACCGAGGCCGCCATCTTCGACCTGCACGCCGGCGAAATGGCCGAGGCGATCGGCCGCGGCATGACGCTGATCGACCTGGGCGCCGGCAACTGCGCGAAGGCGGTGCGGCTGTTCCCCGAGTTCAGGCCGTCGCGCTATGTCGCGATCGACATCTCGGTCGATTTCCTGCGCGAGGCGCTGGCCGGCGTGCAGCGCGCGCACCCGGCACTGAACGTCACCGGCCTGGGCATGGATTTCGCCAATGCGCTGGTGCTGCCGAACGAGCTGCTGCGCGAACGGCCCGTGTTCTTCTACCCCGGCTCGAGCATCGGCAACTTCACGCCCGAGCAGGCGTCGCGGCTGCTGGCCAGTGCCCGCGAGCAGGCGCGCGGCGGCGGCATGCTGATCGGCGTCGACCTGGTGAAGCCGACCCATCTGCTGGAGTCGGCCTACGACGATGCACTGGGCGTCACCGCGGCGTTCAACCGCAACCTGCTGCCGCACCTGAACCGACGCATCGGCACCGACTTCGCGCTGCCCGACTGGCAGCACGTGGCGCGCTTCGACACCGGGCTGTCGCGCATCGAGATGCACCTGCAGGCCGTGCGCGAGCTCGACGTGCGCTGGCCCGGGCACTCCCGGCACTTCGCGGCCGGCGAGCGCATCCACACCGAGAGCTCGTACAAGTACACGGTGGCGAGCTTCGAGGCGCTGCTGCGCGAATCGGGCTTTCGCCAGATGCAGCACTGGACCGATCCGCAGGGCTGGTTCGCGGTGTTCTGGGCGCACGGCTGACGAACCGGGCCGAAGAGCTACGGCGCCGCGTCCGCCCGCAGGTTCAGCGAGCGCACGTAGGCGACGAGGTCGCGCATCTGTTCCTCGGTGAGCTCGGCGCCCCACGGCGGCATGAACGGCGATCGGCCCAGCGCCTGCCCGCCCAGCTTGACGATCAGCCCGAGGTACGCATCGTTCTTGTCGGTGGTGCGCAGGTTGGCCGGCCGCGGGTCGTACAGGCGGGCGGCACGGCCGTTGCCGTCGGCGTTGATGCCGTGGCAGGTGACACAGTAGTTCGCGAACACCAGCCCGCCGCGGAACACCGAGGCGTCGCGGCTGTCGCGCGGCAGCGGCTGGGCCTGCACGCCGCTGGCCCAGCTCAGCAGGCACGCGACGATCAGCGCGCCGATCCACAGGGCGCGGCTGTCGTGCGGCTTCACTTGCCGACCTCGATCACCATGCGCATGTCCGGGTGAACCGCGCACTCGACCTCCACCGTGCCGGGCTTGTCGAGCGTGACCGTCTTCGAGCCGCCCTGGCCGAACGAGCCGAGGTCGAAGCTCTTCGCGTCGGACAACGAGAACACGTTGTGCGCGAACGGATCCTCGTTGACGAACTTGACCGTGTCGCCGACCTTCACCTGGAGCTTCTTCACGGAGAACGCCTTGCCCTTCTGCGCCAGCACGTGCTCGGCGGCACCGGCCGGCAGGCCGGTGAAAAGGCAGGCGGCCGCCACGACGAGCGAACCGATGGCGGGCTGGGGATGGAACTGCATGGAAGACTCCTCGGGGGCTCAGTTGGCCGGCAGCGTCGGCAGCGTGAACGGCCTGGCCGGCGTCGTCAGCGCCTCCATGAAGGCGACGATGTCGCGCATCTCGTCGTTCGACAGCGACAGCGGCTTGACGCTCGCCGACAGGTTGGTGYGCACCTCGCCACCCCGGTTGTAGTGCGCCACGACGTCCATCAGCGTCGCCGCCGAACCGTCGTGGAAGTAGGGAGCGGTCAGGGCCACGTCGCGCAACGTCGGCGTCTTGAACGCGCCCTTCAGTGACGGCACCGGCTTGATCGCGAAGCGGCCGACGTCCGGGTTCGCCTGGCCGTAGGAGGTCAGGCCGATGTTGTGGAATCCGTTGTCGGTGAAGTTGGGGGCCTGGTGGCAGCCGGCGCAGTTGCCCTTGGCCGGATCGGCGAACAGGCGGAAGCCCTTCACCTGCTGCGCCGTCATCGCCTGGCGGTCCCCGCGCAGCCAGCGGTCGAACGGCGAGTCACTGCTGACCACGGTGCGCTCGAAGGCCGCGATCGCCTTCGAAGTCGTCGTCTTGTCGATCGCCTCGCCCGGGTAGGCGGCCGCGAAGGCGGACTTGTAGCCCGGGTTGACGGCCAGCCACGCGAACAGCGCATCGAGGTTCATCGCCATCTCGTCCATCGACTCCATCGGCCCCATCGCCTGGTGCTCGAGCGTCGCGCGGCGGCCGTCCCACATCTGGATGGTGTTGTAGCCGCTGTTGACGATGGTCGGCGACGCCCGTCCCAGCACCTTGCTGCGGAAGCCCTTGGCGGTGCCGAGGCCATCGGACCAGCCGTACAGCGGGCTGTGGCAACCGGCGCACGACAGGTTGCGCTCGGAGGACAGGCGGGCATCGAAGAACAGCATCTTGCCGAGCTCGACGCGCGCGGCGGTCGGCGCGTTGTCGTCCGGGTGCGGCGGCACCGCAGGCAACAGCCACTGCCGATCCTGCGGCGTCGCCGCCAGCGGGTCGTCGGCCGCCGGGGCAGCGCTCCATCCCAGGGTCGACAGACAGAGGGCCAGGGCCCATGGACGCATCCAGTTCATGGCGAATTCCTTTCTTTTGGGGCAACAACGTGCGACGGGAATGTGGACCTGATTTCGTCGCCGTGCGCGCCAAACGGACCCCTGCTTTGTCAACAATTGCCAACCGGCCGGCGAGCAGGGCCAAGGGCCCCGACAGTTGTCATTCGTTGACAAATGAGGCGTTCACCAAATGGCCGCGGGCGGCGATATTTGTCATCAGTCGGTGACTAAAACGTTCCGACGAGTGATCCTTTGGAACAGAAAGCAGCACCCATGACATCCGCGACACCCGCCGCCGACGGCCTGTCAACGCCCGTCCGCCCCGCCGAGCACGGCGTGTCGATGGACAGTGGTCCGCCCGGCGACCGGCTGTTCGAGTTCTTCCGCTACCACGGCATCTGGGCGCCCGGCGTCCGCCTGTTCCGCCACCTGTCGTTCAACATCAAGGCCTTGATGATCTCGGCGGTGTTCATGGTGCCGATCACGATGCTCGGCACCGTCTGCCTGCGCGACATGGCGGCCGCGGCGGCCGCCATCGAGCGCGAGCTGCAGGGCGTGCGCTACCTGCGCGACGCGCTGCCGCTGGTGCGCTTCACGCAAGGCCAGCGCCAGCGCGCGATGCAGGCCGCCGGGCTCGACGCGGCGAGCAGCTGGCCGAAGGACCAGGCGGACTACCGGCAACTGTTCGCCCGGCTGCAGGCCACGCACCGGTCGCTCGAGCCGGTCTTCGACGCCGCCGCACCGTTCCAGGCCCTCGCCGCGGAGTTGCCGGCCGTGCCGTCGCGCGGCGCGGACCCGACCGAACTGTACGAGCGCTACACGCAGATCGTCGCCGACCAGCAGGCGCTGCTGCGCGTCGTGATGGAGCAGTCCAGCCTGTCCCAGGACCCGGACCTGACGACCGGCCGCCTCGTGGCCGGTGCGGTCGCTGCCATTCCCGAGCTGGCCGACCGGATCGGCCAGGCGATGTCGCTGGGCGAGCAGGCGCTCTCGGCCGGCGAGATCTCGGCGCCGCAGCAGCGCCTGCTGTCCGATGCGCTGCCGGTGATGGAGTACCTGGAGGCGCAGGCCGGCGACCACCTCGACAAGGCCTTCAAGCTGAGCGAGCCGCTGCGTGCGGAACTCGGGCTCGACAAGGGCGTGCCCGCCGCCGCCGAGCTGCGCGGGCTGTCGCGCCGCTACCTGCTGGGCAGCAGCGTCAAGGGCGACGTGTCGCGCTTCAAGGCCGCCGGCACGCGCGCGTTCGAAGGTTTCTGGGCGCTGAACGCACGGGCGCTGTCCACCACCGAACGGCTGCTGCAGCAGCGCCTGCACGACACGGGCGTGCGCCGCAACACCGTGATCTCGATGCTGCTGGGCAGCCTGTTGCTCGCCGCGTACCTGTTCTGGTCGTTCCGCCAGGCCACCCAGGGCGGGCTCGAGGTGGTCGCCCGCCACATGGCGCGCATGCAACACGGCGACCTGACCGGCTCGCCGACCGCCTGGGGGCGCGACGAAGCGGCGCGGCTGATCGTCGCGGCGAAGGCCTTGCAGCAATCGTTCTCCGGCATCGTCGGCGACGTGCGGCAGGTGAGCGGCCACGTGCTCGACGCGAGCGCGAACCTCGACGGGCACGCCCGCCAGCTGGTGGCCGGCAACGAGGCATCGCGCGGCCACATGCAGCAATGCGCGCACGCGATGCAGCGGATCTCGCAGGCCGCGGGGCACACCCGCAGCGTGGTCGATACGGCCGCCCGCCTGTGCGACGCGAACGTGCAGGCCGCCCACGCCGGCCAGCATGCGGTGCGCAGCCAGGTGCAGACCATGGCGGAGCTGCGCGAGCTGTCGGCCACGATCGCCGACGTGACGCGCGTCGTCGACACGATCGCCTTCCAGACCAACCTGCTGGCGCTGAACGCGGCCGTCGAGGCGGCCCGCGCCGGAAGCGCCGGCAAGGGATTCGGCGTCGTGGCGGCCGAGGTGCGCACGCTGGCCGACCGCTCGGCATCGGCCGCGCGCGAGATCCGCGGCCTGATCGACACCAACGTGCAGCGGGTCGAGAGCAGCACGCGCATCAGCAGCGAGGCGAGCCTCAAGATGAACGAGCTGGTGGCCAATGCGCAGCAGCTGACCGGCTTGCTCGGGTCCATCTCGAACGCCGCCGACGAGCAGAACCGCTGCATCGGCCATGTCGACACCGCGCTGGTATCGCTGGAACAAGGCGCGCGCCAGAGCACCGACCGCATCGACCAGACGGCCGAGGCGGTACGCTCGCTGCGTGCCTCGTCGGACGCGCTGCGCCTGCATGTGGAGACCTTCCGCATCGACGAACGCGTCGATGCACACACCAACGCCGCCACTTCGGGAGCCGCGCCGTGACCCCCACCACCTTGCAAGAAGCGCCGCGCACGCCGACCCTGCCGCACGACGCGGATGAACCGCCCTCGGGTACCCCGCAGACGATCCTCGTCGTCGACGACCTGCCGGCGAACCTGGAAGCCGCCGCACGCTTCCTCACGCACCATGGCTACCGTGTCGCCGTGGCGCAGGACGGCGAGGATGCGATCGAACGCGCCGCCCTGGTCCACCCGGACCTGATCCTGCTCGACGTGATGATGCCCGGGCTCGACGGCTTCGAGACCTGCCGCCGCCTGAAGGCCTCCGCGGCGTCGAGCCACGTGCCGGTGATCTTCATGACGGCGCTGGCGGAGACCCCCGACAAGCTCACCGGGTTCTCGGTCGGCGCCGTCGACTACGTGACCAAGCCGCTGGACGTCGCCGAAGTCATCGCCCGCATGCGCCTGCACCTGACGCTGCACCAGCTGCAGCGCCGCGTCGAGGCCCGCAATGCCAGCCTGCGCGAGGAGATCGCGGCGCACGAGCGCACGCAGGCCGCACTGCAGCGCTCGAACTCCGAGCTGGAGCAGCTGGCCTACGTGGCCTCGCACGACCTGCAGGAGCCGTTGCGGATGATCGCGAGCTACCTGCAGCTGGTCGAGGAGCGCTACCAGGACCGGCTCGACGACGACGGCCGGGAGTTCATCGGCTATGCGGTGGACGGCGCGAAGCGCCTGCAGAAGCTCATCAACGACCTGCTCCACTACTCGCGCCTCGTCAGCAAGGAACGGCCGCTGCAGCAGACCGACTGCGCCGAGGTGCTGAAGCTGGCGCTGCGCAACCTGCACGTCGCCATCCAGGAGAGCCAGGCCAGCGTGACATGCGACGAACTGCCGGCCGTGGCGGCCGACCAGACGCAGCTGGTGCAGCTGTTCCAGAACCTGATCGGCAATGCGATCAAGTTCCGCAACGGTCCGGGCCCACGGGTGCACGTGGGAGTCCGGCGCGAAGGGGACGGGTGGCAGTTCAGCATCAGCGACAACGGCATCGGCATCGCGCCGGCCCACTTCGAGCGGGTCTTCGTGCTGTTCCAGCGACTGCACAGCCGCTCGCGCTACGACGGCACCGGCATCGGGCTCACGCTGTGCAAGAAGATCGTCGAACGCCACGGCGGGCGCATCTGGGTGAGCTCGCTGCCGGGCGAAGGCACGACCTTCCATTTCACGCTCGCATCGCAAGGGAACAGCCTTGCCACGCCATGACCGGCGGCACCGGCCTGGCCTCTTCGCGCCCCATGGCAAGATGATCTCCCCCGGTCGTCTTCGATGCCGCCCTGCCAGGAAGCCCACTGAAACACGCCGCCGCTCCCGGAACAACGACGCAGACCCTGCGGCGCGGCCTCGTCGCCATCCTGTGTGCCGTGTCCCTGTGCGTCACATCGGCCCAGGTCGACACGGCGCAGATCGACCCGATCCGGGTGGCCTTCACGCTGAACTTCGCGCGCTACGTCACCTGGCCCGACAGCGCGCCGGCAGACGCGTTCCGGCTGTGCGTGTCGGCCGGCGATTCGCTGTACGGAGCGTTCTCGTCGGCCGATGGCACGATGGTGCGCGGCCGGCCGGTGCGGCTGCGTCGCATCGGGCCCGGCGCGGCCGATGTCGCGCGCTGCGACCTGCTGTACGTCGCCAGCACGACGGAAAGCCGCAACGCGCTGCTGCAGGCGGCCGCATCGCTGCCGGTCCTGACGGTCGGTGACGATCCGGCCTTCCTGCGCAGCGGCGGCACGATCCGCCTGTTCGCAGGCGACCAGCGCATGCAGTTCGACATCAACCTGACGCAGGCCGAACGCACCCAGCTGGTGCTTTCGCCGCAACTGCTGCGACTCGCCCGCACCGTCAACCAGGACAAGGCGCCGTGATGCAGCGACTGCAGCGCCTCTCGAAGAACGTGCTGGCCCTCGCCTCGCGCTGGTTCGGCCGGCAGCACCTGCCGCTGCGCCGCAAGACGGTCCTGCTGCTCGCGGTGAGCCTCGCCTGCGGGCTGCTGGCGCTCGGAAGCTGGCAGGTCGGGCGGCAGATCGCCGAACAGCAACTGGCCGCGCGCCAGCAGATGCAGGCGCTGGCCGCCGTGATGGCCGAAGGCACGGCCGCGGCGCTGGCGTTCGGCAATGCAGCCGCGGCCGGCGAGACGCTGGCGGCGCTGCGCGGCCAGACCTCGGCCAACCGCGCCGAGCTCTTCGACTCCCGGGGCCGGCTGGTCGCCGCCTACACCTCACCGCAGGCGGACCACGGCGCGGATGGCGTGACGCTGACGGTCTCGCTGGACGTGATGCTGGACGGCACGCGCACCGGCGAGCTCCGGCTGTTCGGCACCTCGCCCTCGGCCGTGTCGCAATGGCAGCGGCAGTCGCTGCCGCTGCTGAGCGCGCTCGGTACCTCGCTCGCGATCGGGCTGGTCTTCGCGACCGTGCTGCTGCATGCCAGCCTCTCCCAGATCGAGGACCTGGCCCGCGTGGCACGGGACATCCACCAGGGCTTGCCGCCCCGGCGCGTCACGCGGCGCAGCCAGGACGAGCTGGGTGACCTCGTCGAGCAGTTCAACGCGATGCTCGGGCAGCTCCAGCTCAACCAGACGAACCTCGAGATCACCGTGCGCGAGCGCACGGCCGAATTGCGTTCCGCCAAGGAATCGGCCGAAGTCGCCAACCGGGCCAAGAGCAGCTTTCTCGCCAACATGAGCCATGAGCTGCGCACGCCGCTGAACGCGATCATGAGCTACGCACAGCTGTTCCAGATCGACATCCGGCTGGACAAGGAGCAACTGCAGGGCGTGCGGACCATCCAGCAGAGCGCGGAGCACCTGCTGCTGCTCATCAACGACCTGCTCGACCTCTCGCGCATCGAAGCCGGCCGGCTCGAACTCTTCCCCGAGCCGGTGATGCTGAAGACCTTCCTCGGCGCCATCACCGACATCATCCGCATCCGCGTCAAGGAAAAGGAACTGAAGTTCCGGTTCGAGGACCACAGCGCCGAAGGCACCATCGTGTCCGTCGACAGCACGCGGCTGCGCCAGATCCTGCTGAACCTGCTCAGCAACGCGGTCAAGTTCACCGACGACGGCGAAGTCAGCCTGGTGATCCACGAGGCGCAGCGCACGGCGCGCGAAGTGCGCCTGCGTTTCGAGGTGCACGACACCGGCATCGGCATCGACCCGGACAAGCTCGGCGCCATCTTCCGGCCCTTCGAACAGGCCGCCGACGTGCAGCGCCGCTTCGGAGGCACCGGGCTGGGCCTGGCGATCAGCCGCCAGCTGGTGGCGCTGATGGGCAGCGACATCGTCGTCAGCAGCCGGATCGGGCATGGCAGCCATTTCTGCTTCGAACTCGACCTGCCGCTGGCGAGCACGAACCTCACGACAGTCGCCGCCACGGAGCGCCAGGTGCAGACCATCGCCGGCTACCGCGGGCCGCCCCGCAAGGTGCTGGTCATCGACGACACCGAAGCCAACCGCCGGCCGTTGATCACGTTCCTGCGATCGCTCGGCTTCGACACGCTCGAAGCGCCGGATGGGGCCGCCGGTCTGCAGGTCGCGCTGGAGCATCGGCCGGACCTGATCCTGATGGACAGCGTGATGCCGGTGATGGATGGCTTCGAGACCACCCGGCGCCTTCGCGAGATGCCGATGCTGCGCGACGTGCGCATCGTCGCCATCTCGGCAAGTGCCTCGGCCACCGACCACCGGCACACGCTGGATGTCGGAGCCGATGCCTTCCTGCCCAAGCCGTTCACGCTGACCGCCTTGATCAACGCCATCGGCCGCCTGCTGCAGCTGGAGTGGGTGGAATGGGACAGCGCCCGCGAGGCCGCGTCGGATGAGGCGCCCCGCGACCCCGCATCCGACCTGTTGCCCGATCGGGTCCAACTCGAGGTGCTGCTGCAGCTGGCCCAGTTCGGCAACATGCAGGACCTCGCGAAGCAAGCCGCCGAGCTGGCGGCGACCTCGCCATCGTGCCGCCCCTTCGCGCTGCGCCTGCAGCGGCTGGCTGAGCAGTTCCAGTCCAAGGCGGCGCTGCAGCTGGTCCGCAGCGCGATGCGCGACGACACCTGACCTGTCCGAGCCGCTGCCAAACGGACGCCAAACGGACACCTGTCACTTGTCAATTGTTGACAAAGGGTGCATCGAGGTCGGAGTCAAATCGCTCAATAGTTCAACCTGACTCTTGTGCATTTCAGTGACCGATTGCAGTTGGCATTTGTTGACTTTGGCCTGCACCTGACGCGGCATTTGTCCATAGCCAAACGCCGCTGCGATCGAGATCATGACGACACCCAAGACAGCAACCTGACAGGTCACTGAACCCCAGCGACCGTCTCACCGAACGGGAAAGACCATGGACTTTTCTCCGAGCCCCCTGGCCAGCCTTGCAACGCTGCCTGCGACATGGCTGCTCCTCCCGACACTGATCGCCGTGTGGTGGCAGGCGCATCGCTGCTTCGACAAGCGACTGTCCGTGCTGAGGCGCCAGTTCGTCGCCCAGCGGGCTGCCACCCGCGAATTCCTCCAGCACGCGAACAGCCAGATCGATCTGCTGCAAAGCGAGCTGGCCCTGGCCCGGCGCCGTGAAGACATTCTCCGCGCACGGCAGGCGGGCAAGGCGCACGAGCACACCGGCTCGCGCCACAAGACTGACACCAGCGCCACGACCTTGCTGTCCGTGCTTCGCGAGCAAGCAACAGGCACATCGCACAAGCATCCAGAGACACCCATCGCAGGATGTGCAGACAAGATGCACGAATCACCCATGCTGCCTGCACATGGCAGATCCAACATCGGTGTCAGGGCTCAAGCAGCCTGACTTCAAAAGATGACGCCGCCGCGAAGTGGCATCACACCAAGATCCAGGGACCGGACTCTCATCTTTTCAACATCGAGGCAGGTATGACAAGCAGTAGTGGAATAGCAAGGATTCTGATCGTCGATGACCACGAGATCGTCAGAGACGCCGTGAGCCTGTTGCTGAACAAGCTCGAGCGGCCGGTGATCACGTTGGCCGCAGGCGATTTCCAGACGGCACGCAACATCCTTTCGAACGAGACCGTCGACCTGGTGCTGCTCGGCATCTCGTCGCCCATCGGGCCCAGCCTGAATGGCGTGGTGTTCCTCAGGAAGCTTCCGGCCTGCCCGCCGATCGCCGTGTTCTCGACGCACACGACGCGACGCTTCGTGTCGAGTGCCGTGGCCGTGGGCGTCTCCGGGTTCATTCCCAAGTCGCGCTCGGCTGCCGACATCCTGCAGGCGGTGACCTCGCTGCTGGGCGGCAACAAGTACATGCCGACCGAAGACGAGATGACGCATGTCGCCGGCACGTCCGAGATCGAGGCCAGCGAGCAGACCTATGCGGAAGAGAACCTCGCTGCCGCCTATGACCTCGCGCCTCGCGAAGCAGCCGTGCTGAAGTGCGTCTGCCAGGGCATGCCCAACAAGCGCATCTCGACCGAGCTGAACATCTCGCCGAACACCGTGCGCAACTACCTGTCGCGCATCTTCAAGGTGATGAACGTGCGCAACCGGACCGAGGCCGTCGCTCGCACGCAGAACATCCTGCGCTAGTTCGTGGTTGCGCCCGGGACCGGTGGCGGCGCACGGGTCTCCTCGACCCATTCCAGGTCGAGCAGTGCGCCCATCTGGTCCAGCAGCGCCTGCAGGTTGATCGGCTTCGTCAGGAACGCGTTGGCACCGGCCGACAGGCTCCTTTCCTTGTCGTCCACCATCGCCCCTGCCGAGATCGCGATCACCGGCAGCTGCGCATGGGTCTGCCGCAGGAGGCCCAGGGTTTCAAGGCCTCCGAGGCGGGGCATCCGGATGTCGAGCAGGATCAGGTCCGGCTTGCTGCTGGCGAGCACGGACAACGCCTCGGTGCCGTCACCGGCCTCGCACAGCTCGAAGCCCAGGCCGCCCAGCATGTCGAGCAACAAGACGCGGTTGGTCACCACGTCGTCCACCACCAGGATCCTGCGCCGCACCCCGGCATAGCCGATCACGCAGCCAGGTGCCGATGGCGGTGCGGACGGGCTCTCCTGCGCAGCAGGCTCCAGCGCCAGGTCGAACCAGAAGCGCGTGCCTTCGCCCTTCGCGCTCTGAACGTGGATCTCGCTGCCCATCAGCCGCACGAACTGCCGGCTGATCGCCAGGCCCAGGCCGGTACCGCGGTTTCGGTCCTCGAGCCCACCCACCTGCTCGAACGGTTGGAACAGCCGTGACAGCTGCGCGGCATCCATGCCGGCGCCGCTGTCCTGCACTTCGAAGCGCAGCGCGTTCGAGCCGCCGGTCCGCACCCGCAATGTCACCGTGCCGCGCTCGGTGAACTTGACGGCGTTGTCGAGCAGGTTCAGCAACACCTGCCGCAGCCGCTTCTCGTCGGCCCGGAAGGTCTCCGGCAGGTCGGCGGACAGCTCCGCACCCAGCTGCAACGCGGGCTTCTGCCTGGCCCTGACGCCCATCAACTCGACCAGGCCGTCGAGGTAGCGCGGGAGATCGAACACCGTCGGACACAGCTCGAACTTGCCGGCCTCGATCTTCGCGAGATCGAGGATGTCGTTGATCAAGGTCAGCAGGTGTTCGCCGCTCTGCCGGATGGCATTCACGCCCGCCTGCTGCCGCTGCGTCAGGTTCCTGTCCCGTTGCAGCAGTTGCGCGAAGCCCAGCACGCCGTTGAGCGGCGTTCTCAGGTCGTGGCTCATCGCCGCGAGGAACGCGCTCTTCGCCCGGTTGGCCACCTCCGCCCGATCCCGCGCAATCACCAATTCGGCGGTATGGGCCAGGACCATGTCCTCTGCCTGGCGCCGCCCGATCGCATAGCGGATCGCCCTCGACAGCAGGTCCGCGGTCACCTCGCCCTTCACCAGGTAGTCCTGCGCACCGGTGCGGATCGCCTCGAGCGCGACCGCCTCGTCGGTGAGCCCGCTCATCACCACCAGGGCCGGCACCTTCACCGGCTGCGCAAGCAATTGGCGCATCGTGTCGAGACCCCAGGTTCCGGGAAGGCCGAGGTCGAGCAACAGCACGTCGAAGTGCTGCTCCGCCAGCGCCTGCACACCCGCATCCAGGCTTTCGCACCAGGCCAGCGTGAACTCGTCGGTCCGCGATTGCGAGAGCATGTGCCTGATCAGGCGTGCATCGCCCGCGCTGTCCTCGATCAGCAGGACACGACGCTGGCCGTTCACGCCACACCCCCGCGACCGGTGAGGCTCACCGTCTGCAGCCAGAAGCGCTCGATGCTGTGGATCACCTGGTTGAACTCGTGCAGATCGGCGGGCTTGCTGATGAAGCAGTTCGCCTGCAGGTCGTACGCACGGGACACGTCGTCGTCCGACTGCGAGGTGCTCAGCACGATCACCGGGATGGACCGCAGCGACGCATCGGACTTGATGGCGGCGAGCACGTCTCGACCACCCATCAACGGCAGGTTCAGGTCGAGCAGGATGAGGTCGGGCCGCGGTGCCGCTTCGTAAGGGGTGTCGCGATGCAGGAACCGCATCGCCGAGATGCCGTCCTCGGCATGGTGCAGCCGCAGGTCATGCCCGTTGCGGCGCAGCGCTTCGCGTGTCAGACGAACATCGCCCGGGTTGTCTTCGACCATCAAGACATCGACGGCCCTGAACGCGCGCTGCAACAACATCGCCGCACCCTCCGGATGCGAGCGACTATAGCGCCATCGACCTTCGAAGAGCCCCCCCGGGAGCCGGTGGTGCTCCGAGGGGGAAACCCTGAACCGCCTCAGCGGTCGGCGCGCATCAGGCTGGAGGTGCCCACCGTCGACGTGTTGCCCAGCAGGAAGACGCTGTAGACCTTGCCGGTGGTCAGCGTCTGGTCCGTGGCCTGCCAGAGCTTGCTCGACCCGGCGCTGGCCACGATCGTCGCCAATGCGGCGCTGGTGGCCACCGTGGCCGGCGCCGAGGCAGTGCCGAACGCGACGTCGTCGCCGATCACGTCGCTGTCGAGCGTCAGCGTCACGCTGCCCGTCAGGCCGTTGACGGCATTGACCAAGCGCAGCTTGACCGGCTCGGAAGCGCTGGTCGACGGCGTGTTGTCGTCGGTGACCACCGAGAGCTTGGGCGACGCCACGTCGCCGGTCACGAGCAGCGTCAGGTCGCCGCCGGCAGGCGCTGTCGCCGTGCCGACGTCCACGGCCGCGCCGTTGACCGTGACGTTCAGGGTGCCGGCCGTCACCAGGCGGTAGCTGCCCACCGAGGCCGGCGAGAGGTTGCTGCCGACGGTCGTGCCGTTGACCGCGACGTTGATCGTGTCGGTCGCCACCAGGGTGTTGGCCACCACGCGCACGCGCGTCGACAGATTGGCGCTCGGGGTCACCGCACCTTGCTGGTTGACCAGCAGCCCGTTCACCAGCACGCCGCCGCCGCTGCGGGTCAGCACGAGCGTGGCGACCTGCTGGTTGCTGAGCGTCAACGCCGGAATGTCCAGCCGCACGTCGGTCTTGCTGCCGGCAGCAGTCACGCACACGTGGTAGGTGCCGGCGCTGAACGCGGTGTAGGCGGTCGGTGCCGTCGCCGAGGTCGCGGTCGACAGCCCGCTGGCCGCCGCAATGGAGGTGGAGCCCAGCGCATTGCACGCCGCCTGGCCGACGTACACGTCGACGTTGCCGGCTTCGAGGCCGGCGGTGTGCATGAAGCGCAGCTTGGCCTGGCCGGAGCTCGGCGCGCCTTCGTCTTCAGTCAGGTAGCTGACCTGCAATGCCGACCCGCTCGCATAGGCCAGCAACGCGTAGTGCGAGCCCGCCGACACCGAGCCCGACAAGCTGGCCGCCGTGACGCCGGAGCCGGTCTGGGCGATCTTGAAGGTGTAGCTGTCCTTGTCGAGGTGCACATAGCCGCTGCCGGACGCGGCGGCCACGCTGCCGATGATGACGCTGTCGTCGCGGTAGGCGTCGAGCAGCGCGAAATCGGCGGTGGCATTGATCAGGCGCACGGAGCCCTGGTCATCTTCGCTGTTGCCGCCACAGGCATGCAGCAACGGGAGCAGGAGAGCGGTGATCAGCAGGGCACGGGTCGGGCGTTTCACGAGTCGGGATCCTCGAAATGGTTCAGGTCATTATGCGGGCACGCCTGCAATCGCTTGGTGTCGCGCGTGTGAAGCTGTATGACTCGCACCGCACCACTGTTGCAGATGCAACTCCAGCAGTTGCGGGTCATTGACGGTGCGCACCGACTGGTAGGCCGCTTCGGCCTCCGGGTGGCGCCGCCGCAGGTAGTTCAACCACTGCTTGAGGCGGCCGGCGCGATGACGCGGCTCGACATGCCCGCCCACGAGCTGCCAGAAATGCAGCATCAGCGGCAGCAGCTGCGGCCAGCCGAGCGAACTGCCCGGCCGCGCGATGGCACGCGCCAGTCCCGGGTCGGCCACCATGCCGCGGCCGACCATCAGCGCATCGCATCCCGATACCTCGCGACAGCGATGCGCGTCGGCCACCGTCCAGATCTCGCCGTTCGCGATCACCGGAATCGGCACAGCCATGCGCACCGCATGCACGCGGTCCCAATAGGCCGGGGGGCGGTAGCCGTGCGCCTTGGTGCGTGCATGCACGACCAGTTCCGCCGCACCGGCACCCGCGATGGCCTGTGCGCATTCCACGGCCCGCAGGTCGTCGTCGAAGCCGAGGCGCATCTTGGCCGTCACCGGCATCGCCATCGGCACCGCGCGCCGCACCGCGGCGACGATGCGTGCCAGCAGCTCCGGATCCTGCAGCAGCGCAGCGCCGCCGCCATGCCGGTTCACGACCTTCGCCGGACAGCCGAAATTGAGATCGATGCCAGCCGGCCCCAGCGACGCCAGGCGCGCCGCGTTCTCGGCCAGGCAGCCCGGATCGGAACCCAGCAGCTGCGCGCTGACCGGCACGCCACTCGGCGTGCGCCCGCCATGGCGCAATTCCGGAACGATGCGCAGGAACACGCGCTCCGGCAGCAAGGTGCCGGTGACGCGGATGAACTCGGAGACGCAACGGTCGATGCCGCCGGCGCGGGTGAGCACGTCACGCAGCGTGAAATCGAGCAACCCCTCCATCGGGGCCAACAGGATGGTCATCGGATCGTTGTGGACTGGCAATCCACCAGTGTACGTATGTCCCGAAATGAAGCGACCGGACGACGCCGGCCGCCAGCCAGCGGCCCACCGGCCCGGCCCGGTTGCATACTGGCGCGCGGGGAGACGACACATGGCACTGCATCGCACGTCGGGTGAGGTCCCGGGCCTTGGCGCCCCTGGCG
>NZ_JBFUFQ010000120.1:0-17164 GCF_056403355.1 Rhizobacter sp. P2_H3
GTGCACGTTGAAGCCGTGCGCGAACGCGAGCGAAGCGCCCTGCTTGATGTGCGGCTCGACGTCGTTCTTGTAGACGGACGCGATCTGCTCGTCGGGCAGCAGGATCATGACGACGTCGGCGGCCTTCACCGCATCGGCGATCTCGGCGACCTTCAGGCCGGCCTTCTCGGCCTTGGACCACGAGGCCCCGCCCTTGCGCAGGCCGACGGTGACCTTGACGCCGCTGTCGTTCAGGTTCTGCGCGTGCGCATGGCCTTGCGAGCCGTAGCCGATGATCGTGACGTTCTTGCCCTTCACCAGGCTCAGGTCAGCATCCTTGTCGTAATAAACCTTCATGGTCTTCTCCAGAAAAAAACAGGTCAGTCTTGCGGGGTGAATGGATTGATCGAGACGATCAGACGCGCAGGATGCGCTCGCCGCGACCGATCCCGCTGGTGCCGGTGCGCACGGTTTCCAGGATGGCGCTGCGGTCGATCGCCTCGATGAAGGCATCGAGCTTGGACGCATCGCCGGTGAGTTCAATGGTGTAGCTCTTTTCCGTGACGTCGATGATGCGGCCGCGGAAGATGTCGGCCATGCGCTTCATCTCTTCGCGTTCCTTGCCGACGGCGCGCACCTTGATGAGCATCAGCTCGCGTTCGGTGAAGGCGCCTTCGGTCAGGTCGACCACCTTGACCACCTCGATGAGGCGGTTCAGGTGCTTGGTGATCTGCTCGATCACCTCGTCGGAGCCGGTCGTCACGATGGTCATGCGCGACAGCGAGGCGTCTTCGGTCGGCGCGACCGTCAGGCTCTCGATGTTGTATCCGCGGGCGGAGAACAACGCGACGACGCGCGACAGCGCGCCCGGTTCGTTCTCGAGCAACAAGGCAATGATGTGTTTCATGGTCGTTGGAGCGCGCTCTTCAGCCCGGCGGCGGTAACCGACGGTCCTTGGCCACGCTGTGTCGATGATGGAAAGTTGAAACCCTCGATGGCCGAAGCGGCGATCGCGCATTCCACCGGCGGTCGACGGCGCGCGGTAACGCGCCGCCCTGGCCGGTGTTCAGCGCGTCACAGGTCTTCGGACCCCAGCAGCATCTCGCTGATGCCCTTGCCGGCCTGGACCATCGGCCAGACGTTCTCGGTCGGATCGGTGCGAATGTCGAGGAACACCGTCCGGTCCTTCAGCCGGATGGCCTCGCGCAGCGCCGGCTCCACGTCAGACGGCTTCTCGACCAGCAGGCCGACATGGCCATAGGCCTCGGCCAGCTTGACGAAATTGGGCAGCGCGTCCATGTAGCTGTGCGAGTAGCGGCCGCCGTAGTCGAGTTCCTGCCACTGCCGCACCATGCCGAGGTAGCGGTTGTTCAGCGACACGATCTTGACCGGCGTCTTGTACTGCAGGCAGGTCGACAGCTCCTGGATGCACATCTGGATCGAGCCTTCGCCGGTGATGCAGAACACATCCGCATCGGGCTTCGCGAGCTTGATGCCCATCGCGTACGGCAGCCCGACGCCCATCGTGCCCAGGCCGCCGGAATTGATCCAGCGGCGCGGCTCGTCGAACCGGTAGAACTGCGCGGCCCACATCTGGTGCTGGCCGACATCGGACGTGATGTAGGTGTCGCGATCCTTCGTCAGCTCCCAGAGCTTCTCGACGACGGACTGCGGCTTGATGACCTCGGTGCTGTGCTTGTACGACAGGCAGTCGCGCTTGCGCCACTCGTTGATCTGGGTCCACCAGGCCGACAGCGCCGGCGCGTCGGGACGGGCCTGGCCCTCGCGGATCTGGGCGATCAGCTCCTGCAGCACGTCCTTCACGTCGCCGACGATCGGGATGTCGACCTTGACGCGCTTCGAGATCGACGACGGATCGATGTCGATGTGGACGATCTTGCGCTCGACCGACGCGAAGTGCTTCGGGTTGCCGATGACGCGGTCGTCGAAGCGCGCACCGACGGCCAGCAGGACGTCGCAGTTCTGCATCGTCATGTTGGCTTCGTAGGTGCCGTGCATGCCGAGCATGCCGAGGAACTTCGGGTCGCTGGACGGGAACGAGCCCAGCCCCATCAGCGTGTTGGTGACCGGGTAGCCGAGCAGGTTGACCAGCTCGCGCAGTTCGGCCGACGCACTGCCCAGCACCACGCCGCCGCCGGTGTAGATATAAGGCCGCCTGGCCGCCAGCAGCAGTTGCACCGCCTTGCGGATCTGCCCGCCATGGCCCTTGCGGACCGGGTTGTACGAGCGCATCTCGACGCTCTGCGGGTAGTGGAACGGGGTCGTCTTCTGCGACACGTCCTTCGGGATGTCGACCACGACCGGGCCGGGACGGCCGGTGCGGGCGATGTGGAACGCCTTCTTGAGCGTCATCGCGAGGTCGCGCACGTCCTTCACGAGGAAGTTGTGCTTGACGATCGGCCGGGTGATGCCGACGGTGTCGCATTCCTGGAAGGCATCGAGGCCGATCGCCGGCGTCGGAACCTGCCCGGTGATGATCACCATCGGAATCGAATCCATGTAGGCGGTCGCGATGCCGGTGATGGCATTCGTGACGCCCGGCCCCGAGGTGACCAGCGCGACGCCGACATTGCCGGTGGCGCGGGCATAGCCGTCGGCCGCATGGACCGCCGCCTGTTCATGGCGGACCAGCACGTGCTCGATGGTGTCCTGCTTGTACAGCGCGTCGTAGATGTAGAGGACGGCGCCGCCAGGGTAGCCCCAAAGGAACTTGACGTTCTCGGCCTGGAGGCAGCGGACGAGGATTTCGGAGCCGTTCGGCTCGGCGGAGGGAGAGGAAGGGTGCGGTTGTGCCGAAGCGGCACGCTTGATTTCCGCGGCAGACATGTCCATGTTGAACCTTTGTGAATTTCTCTGACGAAAAACCATCGGTGCACCTTTCCCAGCCCTCGTGAGGCGGGTGTGGTACCTGCGCGGCCAGAAACTGCAACGCCCGCGGTCGGGCAGCTGAGTCAAGACCGAATGTTGTGCAACGGGCGATTATGGCACCGGTTTGCAGCGATCTCCGGCGAAAGGGACGCCCGGCCGGGTAGCGGTGAGATAATCCGCCCCGTTTTGGCAGGCTGCCCGGCCCGAGGCGCACCCCCCTTGGCATCTGAAAAAGAACTCTCCGATTTCCTCAAGAGCGTCGAGAAGCGTGCCTTCAAGCGCGCGGTGTACGCCGTGCGGGATGACGATGCGGCCCTCGACATCGTCCAGGATTCGATGATCCGGCTGGCCGAGAAATACTTCGACCGCCCTGCCGAGGAATTGCCGCTGGTGTTCCAGCGCATCCTGTCGAATGCGACGATGGACTGGTTCCGGCGCCAGAAGGTGCGCAATGCCGTCGTGCGGAATTTTTCCGAGTTCGAATCCGCCAGCGACGACGGGGATTTCGATTTGCTGGAAACTCTGGCGGTCCAGGACGACTCCACCGCCACTGAAAGCGCTGCCGATTCGGTGTCCCGGGCCCAGATCCTGCTGGCGATCGAAGCGCAGGTGGCCCAGCTTCCGACGCGTCAACGGGAAGCCTTTCTGCTGCGTTACTGGGAGGAACTCGATGTTGCCGAGACGGCCGCCGTGATGGGGTGCTCGGAAGGAAGCGTGAAGACCCATTGCTCGCGTGCCGTGCATGCGCTGGCCAACGCCCTCAAGTCGRAGGGGATCCAACTATGAACAGCCGCCAAAATTCCGCACCGCGCACCGCCGCCGAACTGGACGCCCTCCAGACCCGCTTCGCCCTTCGCCTGTCCGCCCGCCTGACCGAGCAATCCCAGGCCGTCTCCCCCGACATCTCCGAACGCCTGCGCTTCGCGCGCGAGCAGGCGCTCGAGCGTGCCCGCACGAAGCTGGTGGCCGAGACGGCCGGCTCGGTCTCCCGTTCCGGCCCGTCGCTTGCCCTGCTGGGCGGCTGGGGCGTCAAGATCGCCTCGGTGCTGCCGCTGGTCGTGCTGGCCGCCGGCCTGATCCTGATCCAGCGCTGGCACAGCAGCTCGCAGATTTCGGCCGCAGCTGAAATCGACGCCAGCTTGCTGTCCGACGACGTGCCGCCGGACGCCTACAGCGATCCCGGCTTCGTGGAATTCCTGAAGACCCCTCGCGATTGATCGGGGCGCTCGTGACTCGACGCCTCGACAAAGACCATGCCGCACCCGCGCTGCGCAGCCGCTTCGTGCCGCTGCTGGCCGGTGCGCTGCTGGCCTGCGCAGGCTTGGCGTGGTCGCAGCAAGCGCCCGCCGGAAACGGAAGCGGCCCCGCCTGGTCGACGCTGACGCCGGCGCAGCAGCACGCGCTGCGCCCGCTGGAGCGGGACTGGGCCGGCATCGATGCCCCACGCCGCCGCAAGTGGGTCGAGATCTCGGAGCGCTTCGCCACGCTGCCGCCGGCCGAGCAGGCACGCGTGCAGTCGCGGATGGCCGAGTGGGCCAAGCTGACGCCGAAGGAGCGCGCCGAGGCCCGGCTGAACTTCAAGGAAGCCCAGCAGGTCGCGCCGCAGGACCGCAAGTCCCAGTGGGAAGCCTACAAGGCCCTGCCGCCCGACCAGCGCAAGCAGCTGGCCGAACGCGCCGAGCACAAGCCCGCACCGGCCAAGGGCAACAAGGAACCTGACGGCAACGCATCCGACGCGAAGTCGAGCATCGTGCCGAACACCGCCTATGCCGCCCGCCCGAAGGCCGTGGCCCCCACCGTCGCGCAGGCGCAGCCGGGCGCGACGACCAACCTGATCTCCAAGCGCCCGACCCCGCCGACCCACCAGCAAACCGGCCTGCCGAAGATCGCGACGGCACCCGGGCTCGTCGACAGCGCCACCCTGCTGCCCAAGCGCGGACCGCAGGCCGCGGCGACCCGCTCGGTCCCCGCGTCGGCGCCTGCCAGCGGCAAGCCCCACCGATGAGTTCAACGCCGGCGCTGGCCGACGCGCCGCTGCGCGCGCCCAGCCTGAAGCGCCGCATGGCCTGCTTCGTCTACGAAGCGCTGATCCTGTTCGGCATCGGGCTGATCCCCGGCGCGATCGGCGCCCTCTTCGTCGCCGTCAGCGGCCGCGAGCACGGCGTGGAACTGCGCTACATCGCCTTCATCATCTACGGCCTGTACTTCACCTGGTTCTGGTCGCGCCGCGGCCAGACGCTGCCGATGCAGACCTGGCGCATCCGCGTCGTCACGGCCGACGGTGCGCCGCTCACAGCGTGGCGGGCGCTGGCCCGCTACCTCGCCAGCTGGGCCTGGATCGCGCCGGCCTGGGCCCTCGCGCGCCTGAACGGCTGGGCCGGCAAGGACCTGTTCGCGGCGATCGGCGTCGGCATCGCCGCCTATGCGCTGCTCGCGCTGCTGCACCCGCAGCGTCAGTTCTGGCACGACGCGCTGTGTGGCACCCGGCTGGTCGACGCACCGCCCTCGCCTCCTCCGGCCCGCCCGGCCTGACGCGCATCGGGCCGTCATCGGCTCAGGGCACAATCGCGGCCCATGACGAATCCCTACAAAGGACGCACCGGTCTGGAACGCGTGATCCGCGCCACCGGCTACTCCATCGAAGGCCTGAAAACGGCCTACCACGGCGAGAGCGCCTTCCGCCAGGAAACCTGGCTCGCCGTCTTCCTGCTGCCCGCCGCACTGTGGCTCGGCCGCACCTGGATCGAGACCGCGCTGCTGGCCGGATCGGTGCTGCTGGTGCTGATCGTCGAGCTGCTGAATTCCGGCATCGAGGCGGTGGTCGACCGGGTGTCGTTCGAGCTGCACGACCTCTCCAAGCGCGCCAAGGACCTGGCGAGCGCCGCCGTGTTCCTGTCGCTGATGCTGTGCGGCGGCATCTGGCTGGCCGCGCTGTGGCACCGCTTCATGCCATGAGCCCGACCCCGACCTCCCCCGCGACACCGTTCTCGGTCTGCGTCTACTGCGGATCGCGCACCGGCAACGACCCCGCGTACGAGGCTGCGGCCCGCCGCGTCGGCACGCTGATCGGCGAGCGCGGCTGGCGCCTGGTGTACGGCGGCGGCCGCGCCGGGCTGATGGGCGTGGTGGCCGAGGCAACGCTGGCTGCCGGCGGCACGGCGGTCGGCGTGATCCCGCATGCGCTGATGTCGCGCGAGCTGGGCCACGCCGGGCTGACCGAGCTGCACGTGGTCGACACGATGCACCAACGCAAGCAGATGATGGCCGAGCGCGCCGACGCCTTCCTCGCCTTGCCGGGCGGCATCGGCACCTTCGAGGAGCTGTTCGAGGTCTGGACCTGGCGCCAGCTCGGCTACCACGACCAGCCGATCGGCCTGCTCAACACGGCCGGCTACTACGACGACCTGCTGGCTTTCCTGGGCAAGACGGTGGAGCGCGGCTTCCTGTCGACGGCGCAGATGGACCTGCTGCAGGTGTCGGACGATGCGCCCACGCTGCTGGACCGCCTGGCCACGCTGGCCGGCGGCGCGCACCAGCCGGACGACTACACCGCGATCTGACCCCGCCATGAAGAAGGCCCGCACGCGGCGGGCCCTGTCTTGGTGCAGCGGGGGTTCAGACCGCCGCTTCGTCCGTCTCGCCGGTGCGGATGCGCACCACCTGCTCGACGGCCGTCACGAAGATCTTGCCGTCGCCGATCTTGCCGGTCTTGGCGGCCTTGACGATCGCATCGATGCAGCGGTCGACATCGCCATCCTTGACCACGACCTCCACCTTCACCTTCGGCAGGAAGTCGACGACGTACTCGGCGCCCCGGTACAGCTCGGTGTGCCCCTTCTGGCGGCCGAAACCCTTGACCTCGGTCACCGTCAGGCCGGTCACGCCGACATCGGCCAAGGCTTCGCGGACTTCCTCGAGCTTGAATGGCTTCACGATCGCGGTGATCTGTTTCATGTCGGTCTCCGGAGGGATGGAATCGACATAGTTTAAGCGCGGAACCTCGATGTGATGGGGTATCGCCAATCACGCCCGAACGCCCGATGGGTGATGCGGATGCCCACCGGCGACTGGCGGCGCTTGTACTCGTTGATCTTGATGAGCCGCGTGACCCGCTCGACGTCGGCCGCATCGAAGCCGGCCGCGACGATCTGCTCGATGCCCTGGTCGTCTTCCATGTAGCGCTGCAGGATCGCGTCGAGCACCTCGTAGGGCGGCAGGCTGTCCTGATCCTTCTGGTCGGGGCGCAGTTCGGCCGACGGCGGCCGCGTGATGATGCGCTGGGGAATCACCTCGCGGCCCTGTGCGTTCTTCCAGTTCGCGAGGCGGTAGACCAGCGTCTTCGCGACATCCTTGATCACCGCGAAGCCGCCCGCCATGTCGCCGTACAGCGTGCAGTAGCCGGTCGCCATCTCGCTCTTGTTGCCGGTGGTCAGCACGATCGAGCCGAACTTGTTCGACAAGGCCATCAGCAGCGTGCCGCGCACGCGCGCCTGGATGTTCTCCTCGGTCGCATCCTCGGCGCGGCCGGCGAACTCGGTGGCAAGGCTGGCGCGGAACGCCTCGAACATCGGCACGATCGAGATCTCGTCATAGCGCACCGACAGCCGCTCGGCCATGTCGCGCGCGTCGATCCACGAGATGTCGGCGGTGTACGGCGACGGCATCATCACCGCGCGCACCTTGTCGGCACCGAGCGCATCGACGGCGACCGCCAGCACCAGCGCCGAATCGATGCCGCCGCTGAGCCCGATCAGCACGCCCGGGAATCCGTTCTTGCCGACGTAGTCGCGCACGCCGGTGACGAGCGCGGCCCAGGCCTGTGCCTCCAGCGTGGGCACCGGCGCGATCGCGCCGGTCGGCCGGCCGGCCTCGAAATCCACCAGCGTGAGCGCCTCCTCGAACATCGGCGCACGTGCCGCGACGCGGCCCTGCGCATCGAGCGCGAACGACGCGCCGTCGAACACCACCTCGTCCTGCCCGCCGCTCAGGTGCGAATACAGCAGCGGCATGCCGGTGGCGCGCACCAGCGCCGCCATGCGCGCCTCGCGCTCCTCGAGCTTGCCGAGGTGGAACGGCGACGCGTTCAGCACGCACAGCACGTCGGCACCGGCGGCCTTCGCCCGCTGCGCCGGCTCGTCGAACCAGGCGTCCTCGCAGATGTTGATCCCGAAGCGCAAGCCGTCGACCTCGAACACCACCGGCTCGAGCCCGGCATCGCGGCCCGATGCGAAATAGCGGCGTTCGTCGAACACCTGGTAGTTGGGCAGCTCGCGCTTGCAATACGTGGCGACGACGCGTCCCCCGGTCAGCACCGAGGCCGCATTGAAGCGCTGCTGCACGGCCTGCGACTTCGACCTAACATCGCCGTGCTCACCCCATTGATGCGGATGCCCGACCACCACATGCAGACCTTCGAGCGGCGCCAGCGCCGCGGCGCACTCGGCCAGGGCATGCGCACAGGCCTGCATGAATGCCGGCCGCAGCAGCAGGTCTTCGGGTGGGTAGCCGCACAGGGCCAGCTCCGGCGTCAGCACCACCCTCGCCCCCTGCGCGTGTGCGCGTCGGGCGCTCTCGATGATCTGGCGTACGTTGCCGGCCAGGTCGCCGACCGTGGCGTTGATCTGCGCCAGCGCGACGCGAACCCTCGTGTTTGATGCCATAGACCAGCGAATATGCCTGCGGAAAAGAGCTCCAAAGATTATGTCATCCGGGTCGTCGGCGACCCCGGCGAGATCGACGCCGCGCAGTGGAACGCGCTGCTCGATGCGCAGCCGTCGGCCGCGCCGTTCATGCGCCATGAGTACCTGGCGGCGCTGCATGCCTCGGCCAGCGCGGTCGCCGAGACCGGCTGGATGCCGCAGTTCCTGCTGATCGAGGACGGCAGCTCGCTGATGGCCGCCTGCCCGCTGTACCTGAAGGACCATTCGTACGGCGAGTACGTGTTCGACTGGGCCTGGGCCGATGCCTACCAGCGCCACGGCCTGCGCTACTACCCGAAGCTGCTCGGCGCGGTGCCGTTCACGCCGGTGCCTGGCCCGCGGCTGATGGCGCGCGACGACGGCGCGCGCCGCGCGCTGCTGTCCGCGATGATGCGCATCGCGCACGACGCGAAGCTGTCGTCGGCCCACCTGCTGTTCCTCGACGCGCTTGACCAGCAGGCCGCGCGCGACATGGGCTGGATGATGCGCAGCACCGTGCAGTTCCACTGGGTCAACCGCGAGCCGCAGCCGTATGACGGGTTCGCCGATTTCCTGGCCAGCCTGCAGCGCGAGAAGCGCAAGAAGATCCAGCAGGAGCGCCGCCGCGTCGCCGAGGCCGGCGTCAGCTTCACGACGCATGCGGGCCGCGAGATCGACGACGAGCTGTGGGACTTCTTCTACCGCTGCTACGTGCGCACCTACCGCGCCCACCACTCCACGCCCTACCTCACGCGCGACTTCTTCGCCCGCATGGCGCGCACGATGCCGCAGAACTGGGTGCTGTTCGTCGCGTGGAAAGACGGCGTGCGCATCGCGGTGTCGCTGATCGGCGTCGATGCGGCGCGCGGTGTCGCCTACGGCCGCTACTGGGGCGCGACCGAGCACGTCTCCTGCCTGCACTTCGAGGCCTGCTACTACCAGCCGCTCGCGTGGTGCATCGAGCACGGTTTCCGCCGCTTCGAAGGCGGCGCGCAGGGCGAGCACAAGATGGCGCGCGGCCTGCTGCCGGTGCAGACCTGGTCGGCGCATTGGCTGGCGCACCCGCAGTTCGCCGAGGCAGTCGGCGATTTCCTCGCGCGCGAGGGCTCGGCGGTCGAGGGCTACCTGGATGAGCTGAACGAGCGCCTGCCGTTCAAGCAGGCGCCCATCGCTTCACCTGACTGATCCAGGCCGACTGATCAGGGCTTGAAGTCGCCCGCGAAGCCGCTGACGAACGCGTCCGGCTTCACATAGGTGCGCAGCGCGGCGTTCACCTGCTCCAGCGTCAGCTTCGACAAGGCGTCGTCGACGCGCGCCGACACGGCGAACGTGCGGCCCAGTTCCTCGTTGCTCGCGATGGCGCCGGCCAGGTTCCCGTCCTGCGCCCGCGACAGCCGGCGGAACGCCAGCAGCCCGCGCTGCCCTTCCGCCAGTTCCTGCGCCGTGAAGCCATCCTTCAGCGCACGCGCCACTTCTTCCTTGAAGGCCGCCTCGACCTTGGCCTGGTTCTGCGGCGCGAAGATCGCGCTCGCCTGCCATTCGGAATGCGGCTCCTGGTTGTTCCAGCTGATGCGGCTGCGCACGTCGTACGACAGGCCCTCGCTCTCGCGGATGCGCTTCCACAGCCGCGAGTTGCCGCCCGAGCCGAGCAGGTAGTTGGCCATCATCAGCGGCGGGTAGTCGGCATCGGTGTCCTGCAGCGGCACGCCCAGGCGCACCAGCATCGTCGCGTTCTGCTTGTCGGGCGTCGGCAGCACCACGCGCTGCGGCGGGATCGGCACCAGCGGCTGCAGCACGCGCGCATACGGCTCGGCGTTCTGCCAGCCRGCGAACGCGGCCTGCAGCGCTGCCTTCACCGCCGGCACATCCATGTCGCCGGCCGCGCCGAACTCACCGTGCGCCGCGCTGTAGAAGCGCTGGTGGAAGGCCTGCACCTGCGCGAGCGTCAGGCCGTTCACGTCCTGCACCATCTCGTCGAAGCTGCGCACGTAGCGCACGTCGCCACGCGGGTACGGGTTGCCGATGCGGCCGAGCGCGTTGTCGACCACGCTCTCCGGCTCCTTGCGCTGCTGCTCGATCGCGGCCAGCGTCTGGCGCTTCAGCTCGTCCAGCGCGTCGGCCGGCAGGCTGGCGTTGCGCAGCAGGTCGGCGACCAGCGCGATCGCCTGCGGCAGCGTCTCGCGGCGTGACAGCAGGTTGACGCTCACGCGCCCTGGCCCGCCGCTGATGCTCATTTCGGTCTTCAGTTCGTCGAGCCGGTCCTGCACCTGCTGGCGGGYCAGCGTCTTCGTGCCCTTGTCGAGCAGCGCGGCGGTGACGTCGGGCACGTCGTTCAGGCCGGCCAGGCTCTTCTCGGTGCCGAAGTGCAGCGTCAGCGTCGCATGCACGGTGCCGCCGCGCGAGGCCTTGGGCAGCAGCGCCGCCTTGACGCCGCCGACCTGGAAGCGCTGGGTGCGCTGGTCGATGTTGGCCGGCGAGCTGTCGAAGGCCTCGGCGGTGGCCTGGGCCTGCTGCGGCTTGAAGCCCTTCAGCTCGGCCGCGACGTCGACCTTGGCCGGCGCCGGCGGGCGCTGCGGCTTGTCGGTGGGCAGGTAGATGCCCAGCGTGCGGTTCGACGCGATGAAGCGCTGGTCGGCCACGCGCTGCACGTCGGCCAGCTTCAGGTCACGCACGCGATCGCGCAGCAGGAAGAACAGCCGCCAGTCGCCCTGGGCCACCGATTCGCTGAGCGAGACGCCCACCGTCTCGGGGTTCGTGAACGCCTGTTCCCAGGCCTTCAGCCACTTGCCCTGGGCACGCTTGAATTCCTCGTCGGTGACGGGCTCGCTCGCGGTCGATTCGACGGTGGCCAGCAGCGCTTCGCGCGCCGGCTCGACCGCCTGGCCCGGTGCCAGCTGCGCGCCGAACAGCGTGAAGCCCGGCTCGGCCAGCGCCTGCGCGAAGCCGAAGGTGCTGGCGGCCAGCTGCTTCTCGGTCAGGCGCTTGTGCAGGCGGCCGGAGGGGGTGTCGCCCATYACCAGATCGAGCACCTCGATGGCCGGGTAGTCGGGGTGCGCCGCTGGCGGCACGTGGTAGGCCGCGAAGATCTGCGGCGTGCCGCCCGAACGCCGCAGCGTGACGCTGCGCTCGCCGTCCTGCGCCGGGTCGAGCGTGTACTGCACCGGCAGCTTGCGCGTGGGCTTGCGGATCTTGCCGAACGCGTCGCCGACCCAGCGCAGCACCTTGGCCGGCTCGAACTTGCCCGAGACGATCAGGGTCGCGTTGTCGGGCTGGTAGTACTGGCGGTAGAAGGCCTGCAGGCGCGGGATGTCGACGTTCTCGACGTCGGCGCGCGCGCCGATGGTGTCCTTGCCGTAGTTGTGCCACTCGTACATCGTGGCGACGGTCTTCTGCAGCAGGATGCGGTCGGGGCTGTTCTCGCCCATCTCCATCTCGTTGCGCACCACCGTCATCTCGGTGTCGAGGTCGCGGCGGGCGATGAAGCTGTTGACCATCGCATCGGCCTGCCAGTCCAGGTACCAGCGCAGGTTCTCGTCGTTGGCCGAGAAGCTCGCGAAGTAGTTGGTGCGGTCGAACCAGGTGCTGCCGTTGGCAGCCAGCCCACGCTTGGTGAACTCGGCCCACACGGTGCGGTGCTTCGGCGTGCCCTTGAACAGCAGGTGCTCCAGCAGATGGGCCATGCCGGTCTCGCCGTAGTTCTCCATCCGCGAGCCGACGTGGTAGGTCATGTTGACCGTGGTGGTCGGCTTGGAGTCGTCGGGGATCAGCAGCAGCTGCAGGCCGTTGGCGAGGCGGTACTCGGTGATGCCTTCGACCGTCTGGACCTTGTTGACACCGGCCGGCAGGGCCTGTGCGGAAGCGGTCTGCACCAGCAGAGTGCCGGCAACGATGAGAACGGCGGGCAGGAGACGTTTCAGCATGGGGCGGGGGAATCCGAAGCGAAGGGCGCAGTGTAGAGCGCTGTCCTTCGCCGAGGTTCCGCCAACAAAAAGAGGAGCCCGCGGCTCCCCTTCTCTGCATGTCCGTTCGTGACGGCGGGTGACTCAGCCCTTCGCGGCGGCAGCCTTCTGGTACGCAGCCAGCCCGCTGCTGATCTCGGCTTTGGCCGATTCCGGACCTTCCCAGCCGGTCACCTTGACCCACTTGCCGGCCTCGAGGTCCTTGTAGTGCTCGAAGAAATGCTGGATCGCCTTCAGGCGCATCTGGTTGATGTCTTCGGGCTTCTGCCAGTGCGTGTAGATCGGCAGCACCTTGTCGATCGGCACCGCGAGCAGCTTGCTGTCGCCACCGGCCTCGTCTTCCATCTTCAGCACGCCAATCGGGCGGCAGGTGACGACGACGCCCGGCGACAGCGGGAACGGCGTGATCACGAGCACGTCGACCGGGTCGCCGTCGTCGGACAGCGTCTGCGGCACGTAGCCGTAGTTGCAGGGGTAGTGCATCGCGGTCGTCATGAAGCGGTCGACGAACAGCGCGCCGCTTTCCTTGTCGACCTCGTACTTGATCGGGTCGGCGTTCATCGGGATCTCGATGATCACGTTGAACTGCTCGGGCGCCTTGGCGCCGGGGGGGACTTTGTGCAGGCTCATGAAGTTCTCTTGATGAAGAGGCAGGGATCGCGAGGGATAACCCGCATTTTAGCTGCGCGCCCTGCCCGCGCCTTGCGCGAGGCTGACGACGCGGTCCGCTGGAAAACACCATGACGGGTTTCGTTGCCTTCAAGGCGGGTCATCCCGTAGCATGCGCCGCAGACCCGTCAGGGCTCACGTGAGTACCTTCGTGCTGCGCACTCCGGTGTTCGCCCTTGGGGCGGCCCGGCGGGCTCACGCGGCCCTGTGCAGTCGGGCACGACTCTCGATTCCGATCATCAACGAACGAACGAGGAAGGAGACCTGATGTCCACGAACTTGGCGCTGTACTTTGCGCTGGCCTGCGGGATTGCCGCAGTGGTGTACGGTTTCGTGCAACGAAGCTGGATCCTGAGCCGCGACGCGGGCAACCCCCGCATGCAGGAGATCGCGGCGGCGATCCAGCAAGGCGCTGCCGCCTACCTGGCCCGCCAATACAAGACCATCGCCATCGTGGGCGTGGTGCTCGCGATCCTGATCGCCATCTTCCTGCCCCTCACGACGGCAGTCGGCTTCGTGCTCGGCGCGCTGCTGTCGGGCGCATGCGGCTTCATCGGCATGAACGTGTCGGTGAAGGCCAACGTGCGCACCGCGCAGGCCGCCACGCAGGGCATGGCGCCGGCGCTCGACGTCGCGTTCAAGGGCGGCGCGATCACCGGCATGCTGGTCGTGGGCCTGGGCCTGCTGGGCGTCACGATCTTCTTCCTGTTCATCACCGGCAACGGCACGGCCGCGCCGGAGAACCTGTCGGCGGTGCTGAAGCCGCTGCTCGGCTTCGCGTTCGGCGCGTCGCTGATCTCGATCTTCGCGCGGCTGGGCGGCGGCATCTTCACGAAGGGCGCCGACGTCGGTGCCGACCTGGTCGGCAAGGTCGAGGCCGGCATCCCCGAGGACGACCCGCGCAACCCCGCGGTGATCGCCGACAACGTGGGCGACAACGTCGGCGACTGCGCCGGTATGGCCGCCGACCTGTTCGAGACCTACGCCGTCACGCTGATCGCGACGATGGCGCTCGGCGCGCTGATGGTCACGCAGGCGCCGATGCAGGCGGTGATCTACCCGCTGGTGCTGGGCGGCTTCTCGATCATCGCGTCGATCATCGGCTGCAGCGTCGTGAAGGCGACGCCCGGCATGAAGAACGTGATGCCGGCGCTGTACAAGGGCCTGATCGTCGCCGGGCTGATCTCGCTGGTCGGCTTCTTCTTCATCACGAAGTACGCGATCCCCGACGATGCGCTCGGCGCGGGCACGCAGATGCGGCTGTTCGGCGCCTGCGTCGTCGGCCTCGCGCTGACGGCCGCGATGGTGTGGATCACCGAGTACTACACCGGCACCGACTACAAGCCGGTGCAGCATGTCGCGCAGGCCTCGACCACCGGGCACGGCACCAACATCATCGCGGGCCTGGGCGTGTCGATGCGCTCGACCGCGTGGCCGGTGATCTTCGTGTGCATCGCGATCCTGGTGTCGTACCAGCTGGCCGGGCTGTACGGCATCGCGATCGCCGCGACCTCGATGCTCAGCATGGCCGGCATCATCGTCGCGCTCGACGCCTACGGGCCGATCACCGACAACGCCGGCGGCATCGCCGAGATGGCCGGCCTGCCTGACAGCGTGCGCGACATCACCGACCCGCTCGATGCGGTGGGCAACACCACGAAGGCTGTCACGAAGGGCTACGCGATCGGCTCGGCGGGCCTGGCGGCACTGGTGCTGTTCGCCGACTACACGCATGCGCTGGCGGCGCGCGGCATGACGGTCAGCTTCGACCTGTCGGAGCCGCGCGTGATCGTCGGCCTGTTCATCGGCGGGCTGATCCCGTACCTGTTCGGCGCGATGGCGATGGAAGCCGTCGGCCGCGCGGCCGGCGCGGTGGTCGAGGAGGTGCGCCGCCAGTTCCGCGACATCAAGGGGATCATGGACGGCAGCGGCAAGCCCGAGTACGGCCGCGCCGTCGACATGCTGACCACCGCGGCGATCAAGGAAATGATCATCCCGAGCCTGCTGCCGGTGGTCGTGCCGATCGCGGTCGGCATGCTGCTCGGCCCGGCCGCGCTCGGCGGGTTGCTGATGGGCACCATCGTCACCGGCCTGTTCGTCGCGATCTCGATGTGCACCGGCGGCGGCGCCTGGGACAACGCGAAGAAGTACATCGAGGACGGCCACCACGGCGGCAAGGGCTCGGACGCGCACAAGGCGGCCGTCACCGGCGACACCGTCGGCGACCCCTACAAGGACACGGCCGGCCCGGCGGTGAACCCGCTGATCAAGATCATCAACATCGTCGCGCTGTTGATCGTGCCGCTGCTGCCGGCCGGCATGGCGGCGAGCACCGCGGATGCGCTGCAGCACGGCGCGCCGACGACGATGTCGGCCAGCGCGCCGGCCACAGGCTCAGCCAGCGCTCCGGCAGCGGCCGAGGCGGCGGCACCGGCAGCTTCCGCGGCCAGCCAATGACGCGCAGCTCAGGCGCCGGACGGTGCGGTTTTCGCCCACCGACGCGTACGGAATCGCCTGCGCTGCAAAGGGGATCTGCTCCTACGCGAAGCTCGGAAGGCGCCGATGGCGGACGCGGCGGCGCGGTCCGAACATCGTCCGCGTTCTCAGCAGTCCGACCCCTTGCACCCATGCGCAGCCGCCTGATCACCGATGGTCTCCACCCCCTGGAAGACGAAGCCCTGATGAACGCCCTCGACACCATCGACGCGACAAGCCGACCCGATGGCGTGCAGATGGTCTTCGGCGTCGAGGACAGCAATCACCGCGTCTACCGGTTGATCGAGACCTCCAGCCTGCTCGAAGCAGTGCGCGTCATCGGCGCGATCCGCGAGCTCGGGCTGAGCGGCGCACCCGGGCGCAGGGAACACGGCGTGCTGCTGCAGCGGGTGTTCGTCCGCGCGGCGAGGCATGTGGAGGGACCGGAAAAGCACAAAGCCCACTGAGCTTCAACTTGAGTTAGACCTCAAGTCAGACCTCAGTGGGCTTTTTCCGTGCTGGTTAGTGGGACCTAACCGTTCTAGCTGGCTATCTATGGTCGGGGTGGCGGGATTCGAACTCGCGACCCCTTGCACCCCATGCAAGTGCGCTACCAGGCTGCGCTACACCCCGACGTAAGCCGCGCAGTATAGCGTGGAAATCCGGCGGTTCCGGTCAGGCAACAAGCCCTCAAGCAACCAGCAGGTGGCGGATCGAGATCAGCTCTTCGCGCATCTGCGTCATCGACACCTCGTCGACGATAACGACCGGTTGCGGAATGGGTGCGTCCTCGGGGGCAGCATCGAGCGGCAACTCGGAATCGGGGCCGGCTGCATCGAGCTCGGCATCCGGTTCGCCGTCGAACTCTGCATCGTGAGCGTCCGGCGCGCCGGACGATGCCGACGACGACGAAGCCCGCGAATGGACCAGCTCGGTGAGCCGGTTGCGGGCCCCGCTGATCGTGAAGCCCTGCTCGTACAGCAGCTCGCGGATGCGCCGGATCAGCAGCACCTCGTGATGCTGGTAGTAACGCCGGTTGCCGCGGCGCTTCATCGGCTTGAGCTGCGTGAACTCTTGCTCCCAATAGCGCAGCACGTACGGCTTCACGCCGCACAAATCGCTGACCTCACCAATGGTGAAGTAGCGTTTGGCAGGGATGGCGGGAAGCGCTTTCTCCATTGAAATCAAGGAGTTCGAGAGAGAAAGCTAAGACTTTACTCGAAGTCGTCACCCGCCGGTATGTCGCCCTGCACAACTCCCTTCAGTTTGTGACTGGCGTGAAAAGTTACAACATTCCGCGCCTTGATCGGTATCGATTCCCCGGTCCGGGGGTTGCGCCCCGGCCGCGGCGCCTTGCGCCGGATGTTGAAATTACCGAATCCCGACAGCTTCACGTCCTCGCCCTTCACCAGCGTGCCGTGGATGATGTCGAAAAAAGCCTCGACCATGTCCTTCGATTCGCGCTTGTTCAGGCCCAGCCGCTCGAACAGCAGCTCGGCCAGTTCGGCCTTGGTG